>NZ_JAPMLV010000006.1 GCF_026420145.1 Enterobacter pseudoroggenkampii | reverse complement strand
TGACCCCATGCCGAACTCAGAAGTGAAACGCCGTAGCGCCGATGGTAGTGTGGGGTCTCCCCATGTGAGAGTAGGGAACTGCCAGGCATCAAATTTAGCGTGCTGATATGGCTCAGTTGGTAGAGCGCACCCTTGGTAAGGGTGAGGTCCCCAGTTCGACTCTGGGTATCAGCACCACTTTATACTTAGGTTAAAGTTCGGCAAGAAGTAAAAGAATTTGTCTGGCGGCTTTAGCGCGGTGGTCCCACCTGACCCCATGCCGAACTCAGAAGTGAAACGCCGTAGCGCCGATGGTAGTGTGGGGTCTCCCCATGTGAGAGTAGGGAACTGCCAGACATCAAATAAGTGAGAAGGCCATCCGAAAGGATGGCCTTTTTGCGTTCATGCGCCGAAAAAAACGGTAGGCCGGGTAAGGCGAAGCCGCCACCCGGCAGAGCTAACGACTAATGAATCACCTGCGACAGGAATGCTCGCGTACGTTCTGACTTCGGATGGGCAAAGAACTCGTCCGGCGGCGCCTGCTCAACAATCTCCCCACGGTCCATAAAGATCACCCGGTCGGCCACGGTTCGCGCAAACCCCATCTCATGCGTGACGCACAGCATGGTCATGCCGGATTGCGCCAGCCCAATCATGGTATCCAGAACCTCCTTCACCATTTCCGGATCGAGGGCAGATGTCGGCTCGTCAAACAGCATAATTTTCGGTTTCATACACAGAGAACGGGCGATAGCCACACGCTGCTGTTGGCCACCCGATATCTGGCCAGGGAACTTATTCGCATGCTCTGCGATACGTACGCGCTCCAGGTAGTGCATGGCTAATGCCTCCGCTTCCTTTTTCGGCATCTTTCGTACCCAAATCGGTGCAAGCGTACAGTTCTGCAGAACGGTCAGGTGCGGAAACAGATTAAAGTGCTGAAAGACCATTCCCACTTCCTGACGAACGCGTTCAATATTGCGGATATCTTCATTCAGCTCGATACCGTCAACCACGATACGTCCTTGCTGATGCTCTTCAAGATGGTTAATGCAGCGAATGGTTGTGGATTTCCCGGATCCGGAAGGGCCGCACAGGACAATGCGCTCTCCCTGCTTGACCTTAAGATTAATGTCCTTCAGGACATGAAACTGTCCGTACCATTTATTCACGTTTTCCAGCGTAATCATCGCGTCGGCGGGTGTCATAGTTATTTGGCTCATAATTTCCTCAGTGCGGTGTACGCCCGGTGTTAAAGCGCTTTTCCAGATGCTGGCTGTAGCGCGACATGCTAAAACAAAAGATCCAGTAGATCAGAGCTGCAAAGACATATCCCTCGGTGGACATACCCAGCCAGACAGGGTCAACGGTTGCCTGCTGCACGCTGCTAAAGAGATCGAACAATCCAATGATGATCACCAGGCTGGTATCCTTGAAGAGGGCAATGATCGTGTTGACCAGCCCTGGAATGACCAGCTTGAGTGCTTGTGGAAGAATGACCAGTCCCTGCGTCTTCCAGTAACCGAGAGCCAGTGATTCCGCCGCTTCGTACTGGCCTTTAGGCAGCGCCTGCAGACCTCCGCGCACAACTTCAGCGACATAGGCGGACTGGAAGAGAATCACCCCCACCAGGGCACGGATCAGCTTGTCGATGGTGGTCCCTTCTGCCATAAACAGCGGCAGCATGACCGACGACATAAACAGGACGGTGATAAGCGGTACGCCGCGCCAGAACTCAATGAAGATAACGGAGAGCACACGGACGATCGGCATTTTTGAACGCCGTCCCAGGGCCAGTAAAATCCCCCACGGCAGAGCACCGGCTATCCCCACTGAAGCGATAATCAACGTCAGCGTCAGACCGCCCCACTGGCGTGTTTCTACGCGTTCCAGCCCCAGAAAACCGCCATACAACAGTACCCAGACAATAATCGGATAAACCACTGCCCAGACGGCAATATAGCGTCCGCGATGAGGCAGCTTTTTCCAGAACATGGCCGCGACAGAGAGCAGGCCGATAACCAGCGCCAGATTAATCCGCCAGCGCTGTTCATGCGGATACAACCCATACATGAACTGACCGAATCGCTCGTGGATAAACACCCAGCAGGCACCGGCTTTTGTGCAGTCTGCTCGGGTTGAACCGACCCAGTTGGCCTGTAAAAACGCCCAGTTCAGCAGGGGAGGAATCAATTCCCACATGAGCCACAGGCAGACAATCGTCAGCAGGCTGTTACTCCAGCTGGAGAACAGATTCTTACGCGCCCAGAGAATGAAACGTCCACCTGTCGAGTTGGCAGGGCGCGAGGAGTGCGACAGTATCGCTTTTGTCATCATAGATCCTTAGCGCTCGACCAGTGCTATACGACGGTTATAAAGGTTCATCAGCAGTGAAATCACCAGGCTGATGATCAGATAGACAGACATCGTGATGGCGATGGTTTCAATGGCTTGTCCGGTCTGGTTAAGCACGGTTCCGGCGAAAAGTGACACCATATCCGGGTAACCAATGGCAGCGGCCAGCGACGAGTTTTTGACAATATTGAGATACTGGCTGGTCAGGGGCGGGATGATGACCCGTAAAGCCTGCGGAATGATGACCTGGCGAAGCGTCACGGTATGGGGTAATCCCAGCGAGCGTGCCGCCTCGTGCTGTCCGTAAGGTACGGCCTGGATCCCGGCACGGATAATCTCTGCGATAAACGCGGACGTATAAATCGACAGCGCCAATGTCAGCGCTGCCAGCTCGGGAATTAATACCATCCCACCCTGAAAGTTAAAGCCACGCAGATGGGGAATGTCCCAGTGCAGCGCAGCCCCAAACAGCCAGTGTGCCAATAGCGGGAGACTAACGATCAGGACGACTGCCGTTGGCCAGGTTCTACGAAGCTGACCGGTTTTGATCTGGTGCTTGCGATTAAAACGAAATACGCCAACTGAAAGAGCAAGCGCCATCACAATCGCGCCAATGAAAGCGTACAGCCCTTCACCCGTCTGAGGAGAAGGAATGGACAACCCACGGTTACTCAGGAAAAACAGCTCAAACGCGTCGACGGCCTGACGGGGGCCGGGTAGGTTACGCAATACGGCAAAATACCAGAAGAAGATCTGCAGGAGCGGGGGGATATTGCGAAACGTCTCGATATAAACAGTCGACAGTTTCCGCAGAAGCCAGTTTTCAGAAAGACGTGCCAGGCCAATAAAGAAGCCCAGTATCGACGCGAAGACGATACAAAGCGCCGATACCAACAGCGTATTCAGCAAACCGACCACGAACACGCGTCCATACGTGTCACCTTCCTGGTAATCAATAAGATGCTGGACAATGCCAAACCCCGCGCTGCGATCTAAAAACGCGAAACCGGAGGTAATGCCACGATTATTCAGGTTGGTAATGGTGTTATGGATGAGATACACGGCGATGAGAACAACCGCAACAATAGCAATAATCTGGAATAGCCAGGCGCGGACCGCGGGATGAGAAAAGGATAGCGATCCTTTTACGGCTGAGCGGCGATGGGACATAAAGAAACCTCAGTAACCATGACTCTGGAGTGGGCACTGCCTGAGCAGTGCCCGTTACAGCTATGACTTAACGTACTGGTGGCGCGTACTGAATACCGCCGTTGTTCCAGAGATTGTTCTGGCCGCGTTTGATCTTCAGCGGGCTTTCCGATCCCACGTTGCGCTCAAAGATCTCAGAGTAGTTGCCCACCTGTTTGATGATGTTGTAGGCCCACTTGTTATCCAGCTTCAGATCCTTGCCGAAATCACCTTCTGTACCGAGCAGGTGTGCCATATCCGGGTTGGATGGCTTAGCGGCTTTCTCATCAACGTTTTTCGAGTTGATGCCCATCTCTTCTGCGTTCAGCATGGCGAACAGCGTCCAGCGAACAATGGAGAACCAGTCTTCATCGCCACGACGTACGACCGGTCCGAGAGGTTCTTTGGAGATCACTTCAGGCAGAACAATCCATTCTGCCGGGTTGCTCAGCTTAATACGTAAGGCATACAGCTGTGACTGGTCAGAGGCCAGCGTGTCGCAACGGCCGGACTCCAGCGCTTTGGCCGACTCATCCGAGCGGTCGAATGTCACTGGGGTGTATTTCATGTTGTTTGCTTTGAAATAATCGGCGACGTTCAGCTCGGTATCGGTGCCCGCCTGAATACAAACGGTGGCGCCATCCAGCTCTTTGGCGCTTTTCAGGCCTGCTTTATTGTGGGTCAGGAAGCCGATGCCGTCATAATAGGTCACGCCCGTAAATGACATCCCCATGCCTGCATCACGTGAGGACGTCCAGGTGGTATTACGGGAGAGCATGTCGACCTCGCCGGACTGCAGCGCCGTAAAGCGTTCTTTCGCCGTCAGCGGGGTGTATTTTACTTTGCTGTCATCACCGAAAACGGCGGCCGCAACGCCACGGCAGACGTCCACATCGATACCGGTAAATTTGCCGTTCGCATCGGCATAAGAGAAGCCAGGCAAACCGTCACTGATACCGCATTGAACAAAACCTTTCTTTTTAACGGCATCCAGTGTCGTTCCCGCATGGGCTTGACCGGCTACGGCAAACAACATGCCTGCAGCGGCCAGGCTGGCTATCATCGTCTTTTTCATAATGCATCCTGTGTGGCGAAATTTATCGTTATAGAGGCGTTTTTAAACGCTTAACCTGTCTGTGGCTTTGGCCAACGTTTATAAAGCAAACGTAATGCCAGTTTTGCGTTCGACAAAATAAGAGACGAGTGAACGCTTAATGCTGAGTGTAGACAGGCTTAAATAAAACGAGCGCCCTGAAATGGTGCGAAATTACAACCTGTGCCACAAATCGGAGCAAAAGTTATGCGTCGGGTCAGGAAAAAGGGGAGATAGTTTCCAAAGTGAATATTGGCAGGGTATTCAATAATATTAATGTGTGAAAATCATCACGATAGAATAAGTAATTTGAATGAGTATGCGAAAAAGATGTGACTGACTTCAGGCTTAGATTAATTACGTGAATAAATACGGGGCTATTTTTTTACTTATTTGAAAATACTGCACTCATTAAAAGCAAAAGCGCGGCCAGAGCCGCGCTTTCTTAACAGATGTTACTTCGTCAGGGCAACAATACCTAGCGTCAAACCCGCTACTGCGGCAGCACCGCCAGCGATAGCACCCGCAGTTTCCCAATTATCCTGGGTGGTGCCTTTCATACAGGTATTGGTATGAACCAGTCGGCCCTGGTCATCGTAAACCGGTACACATGGAGAGTCGTGCGCGCAACCAGCCAGCAGCGCAGCGAGAAGTGCAACGGAAATGAATCTTTTCATGATGTTACCTCAGTATTATTTCTCATCCGCTATAAAGCCAGGAGGGCTATTAACGAACTGGAGGTTATTTTACCACCGGGGTAAGTCCTCGTTACACGAGGAATAATCTCAAATTATGTAGTTTGTAAAAATCGTGGAGAAAAATCGGTTTCAGGCGGAATTAATGGAGACATTATGGAGCTGCAAGAGACTGTTTTTACTTAATGCAAATCATCATATTTTTAACACTGCCTTTATGTAAAGCGTAATTCATTGTTTATGTTAAAAATAAAAAAGGCACCAAAGGTGCCTTTTAGGGGGAATATTACTCTTTATGGTGAGTAAACCGTCGTCGAACAACCACAAAGAAGACGGGCACGAAGAAAATCGCCAGAAGCGTTGCGGAAAGCATTCCCCCCATAACGCCCGTACCGACGGCGTTTTGCGCGCCGCTCCCGGCCCCGGAGCTGATCACCAGCGGCATGACGCCAAGGATAAAGGCCAGAGACGTCATCAGGATCGGTCGAAGGCGCATCCTGGATGCTTCCAGCGTGGCTTCAATAATGCCTTTGCCTTCTTTCTCCATCAGGTCTTTAGCAAATTCGACGATCAGGATGGCGTTTTTCGCCGATAAACCAATCGTCGTCAGCAGGCCGACCTGGAAATAGACGTCATTGTTTAACCCGCGCAGCGACGCTGCGAGAAGCGCCCCAATGACCCCCAGCGGTACAACCAGCATAACGGAGAACGGAATGGACCAGCTTTCATACAGCGCTGCCAGACACAGGAACACCACGATCAGCGAAATGGCGTACAGTGCAGGCGCCTGGTTACCTGAGAGCCGCTCCTGATAGGACATTCCCGTCCAGTCATAGCCGATGCCGGAAGGCAGTTTTGCCGCGAGACTTTCCATCATAACCATGGCCTCACCGGTACTTTTACCCGGGGCTGATTCACCGAGGATCTCCATAGAGGGCATCCCGTTATAGCGCTCCAGGCGAGGTGAACCATAGACCCAATGAGCATTGCTAAAGGCAGAAAACGGGACCATTTCCCCATTCGCGCTGCGCACGTAGAGGTTGTTAATATCGCCTGGCAACATACGGAATTTGGCGTCGGCCTGTACGTAGACCTTTTTCACGCGCCCATGATCGATAAAGTCGTTCACATAGGTACCACCTAATGCCGTCGAAATCGTCTGGTTGACGTCAGAAAGACTGACGCCCAGCGCCTGCGCTTTCTCCTGATCGACATCCAGTTTGAACTGCGGCGTATCTTCAAGACCGTTAGGGCGCACGCGAACCAGCAGATCAGGGTGCTCTTTCACCATGCTGAGCAGTTGGTTACGCGCCTGCGTCAGTTGGGTATGCCCCAGGTTAGCCTGATCGATCAATTCAAAGTCGAAGCCCGTGGCGGTACCCAGCTCAATAATTGCAGGCAGGTTAAACGGGAAAACAAGGCCATCTTTAATCTGACTGAAGGCTTTCGTCGCGCGGCCCACAATGGCCTCGACACCATTTTCCGACCCCGGGCGCTCCTCCCAGGGCTTCAGGCTGACGAATGCAATACCGGAGTTCTGACCCTGGCCGCTAAAGCTAAAGCCGTTTACGGTAAAGACGGATTCAACGTTCGCCTTCTCTTTGTTCAGGTAGTAGTCCTGAACCTGGTCGAGGACCTGCTGAGTACGCGTCTGGGTTGCACCTGCCGGGAGTTGAACCATCGTCATAAACACCCCCTGATCCTCTTCGGGCAGGAAGGAGGTGGGTAGGCGCAGGAAGAGTACCGCCATCCCACCGACAATAATGACGTACACCACCAGATAGCGCCCTGTCTTACGCAAAATACCGCTCACGCTGTTGCTGTAGTGCTCCACGCTTTTATCAAAGAGCGCGTTAAACCAGCCGAAGAAGCCCCCTTTTTTCTCATGATGGTCGCCGGATACGGGCTTAAGCAACGTTGCGCAGAGTGCGGGCGTCAGGATGAGCGCAACCAGTACGGACAACGCCATAGCGGAAACGATAGTCAGCGAGAACTGGCGATAGATCGCCCCCGTCGAGCCGCCAAAAAAGGCCATCGGAATAAAGACCGCCGAGAGCACCATGGCGATCCCGACCAGTGCGCCCTGGATCTGCTCCATCGACTTCTGCGTGGCCTCTTTCGGCGGCAGCTTGTCCTCGACCATGACACGTTCGACGTTCTCAACGACCACGATAGCGTCATCGACCAGCAGACCTATCGCCAGCACCATGCCGAACATCGTCAGGGTATTGATGGAGAAACCAAACGCCGCCAGAACCGCAAAGGTGCCCAGCAGAACGACCGGCACCGCGATAGTCGGGATGAGCGTCGCCCGCAGGTTTTGCAGGAACAGGTACATGACCAGGAAGACGAGAACGATCGCTTCAAACAGGGTCTTCACCACTTCGTGAATGGAGATTTTCACAAAAGGCGTGGTGTCATAGGGATAGACAACTTTCAGCCCCTGTGGGAAGAACTGCTGCAGCTGCGCCAGCTTGCTTTTGATGGCTGCCGCAGTGTCCAGCGCATTGGCCCCGGTTGCCAGCTTAATCCCCAGACCGGTTGCCGCCTGCCCGTTGATTTTAGTGACCATGTTGTAGTTTTCGCCGCCCAGCTCAATACGAGCCACGTCCTTCAGATGAACCATCGAGCCGTCCTGGTTCACCTTGAGCGTCACGCGGCCAAACTCCTCCGGCGATTTCAGGCGAGTTTGCGCGATGATCGAGGCATTCAGCTGTTGCCCGGGAATGGACGGCGTTCCACCCAGCTGGCCTGCCGCTATCTGATCGTTCTGGGTTTTCAGCTGGTTGATAATATCCAGCGGCGTCAGCTGGTATTTGTTCATCGCGTTGCTGTCGAGCCAGATGCGCATCGCATACTGAGCGCCAAACAGCTGAACGTCACCGACGCCAGACGTTCGGCTGATGGCATCTTTGACGTTTGAGGCGACATAGTCAGAGATGTCATCCTGCGTGAGATTTTTGTTGTCAGAAACAAAACCGGCGACCAGCAGGAAGCTGCTGCTGGATTTCTCCACGCCAATCCCTTGCTGCTGAACCTCTTGCGGCAGCAGCGGCATGGCGAGCTGCAGCTTGTTCTGTACCTGCACCTGAGCGATGTCCGGGTTGGTGCCTGACTCGAAGGTCAGGGTGATGGTGACGTTACCCGCTGAATCACTGGTGGAGGACATATACATCAGGTTATCGATACCGTTCATGTTCTGTTCGATAACCTGGGTCACGGTATCCTGCACCGTTTGAGCGTCCGCTCCCGGGTAGGTCGCGGATATCGCCACGGCGGGAGGGGCGATGGTCGGATACTGTGCGACCGGAAGTTTGAGAATGGCCAGCCCGCCTGCAATCATCAGGATGATGGCAAGTACCCAGGCGAAAACCGGTCTCTGAATAAAGAAGTTAGCCATGTCGTCGTCCCTTAACCGGCTGGAGTCGTGGTGGTATCCGGCGTGGCGACGACGGTTACCCCTGGTCTGACTTTCTGTAGCCCGCTGACAATCACGCGGTCACCGTTTTTCAGCCCTTCCGTCACCAGCCAGCGATCGCCAATTGCCTGCGGGGCGACGACGGTACGCGGCTCAACCTGGTTTTTATCGTTCACCACCAGGACGGTTGCATCACCTCGCGGTGTGCGGGTCACGCCTTGCTGGGGAACCAGAATCGCATCCGGCTGGGTACCTTCATCGATGCGGGCGCGAACAAACATGCCGGGTAACAGCATATGCTGAGGGTTCGGGAAAATGGCGCGCAGGGTAATTGAGCCGGTACTTTCATCGACCGTGACGTCAGAGAACTGCAAGGTGCCTTTCAGCGGATAGGGCTGCCCGTTCTCCATCAGTAGCTCAACGCTGCTGGCGGTATCGCCTTTTTGCAGGCTAGTCTGTTTCAGGCGCATAAAATCATTACTGGACTGGGTGACATCGACATAAATCGGATCGAGCTGCTGGACCGTTGCCAGCGCTGAGGCCTGTCCGTTCGTCACCAACGCCCCTTCGGTCACGCTGGATTTCCCGATACGACCATCAACAGGCGAGGTTACTTTGGTGTAGGCAAGGTTGATACGTGCGCTTTCAACGCCGGCTTTCGCGGCAACCACGCTGGCATCTGCCTGCTGAGCCGTCGCCACGGCCTGGTCATACTCCTGCTTACTGACATATTGGGTGCCTACCAGCGGGAGATAGCGTTTTACCGTCAGGTGCGCAATATTGGCCGCCGCCTGAGCCTTCGCCAGTTCGCCTTTCGCGCTGTCATAGGCTGCCTGATAGGTCGCAGGATCAATCTGGTAAAGTGACTCACCCGCTTTTACATCGCTACCTTCCGCGAAGTTGCGGCGAAGGATAATGCCGCTAACCTGAGGACGAACCTCCGCAACGCGAAATGCATCTGTTCTGCCCGGGAGTTCAGTGGTGACAGCCAGAGGTGCGCTTTTCACAATGTGCACGCTGACCTGAGGCGCCTGCAGGTGTTGTTGTTGATTTTCCTGACCATCGCATCCTGTGAGCAGTACCGCGCAGACAATGAAACCGGATAAGGGCAAGCGTCTGAAATGATTCGTCATTACTGTTCCTTTAAATACCCATTAACCGATATATGCCGCGAACCGGTAGCTGGGGCAGAGGGATAAAAAATAAAATGTAGCTGCGTATAATAATGAGGGTATTTAATGTTTTTTAATTTATAAGTGCGAATGACCATGCTTCTGGAGAAAATCAGAATCAGACCTGGTCCATTTCGGGATATACTTCAGGCATGTTAATCAGGTAAATGGGGTTTATGTTGTTTGGTTATTCATCCCGTCAATTTAATTGACTCGATGTATTTGTATTGATTATAAATTAAGAGAGGTGACTTTTTTTGTGCAAAATTAAAACGGATTTTAGTGAATACTTACATTTGCATGAACGCAATATTACCTTTAAACCTTGTGAGTAACGAGTAGTTGCCTATGGCGCGTAAAAAGAAAGAAGAGGCTCAACAAACCCGGCAGCACCTGATTGAGGCGGCTATAGGACAGTTTGCGACGCGTGGCGTAGCCAGTACGACGCTGACGGATATCGCTGATGCTGCAAAGGTGACGCGCGGCGCGATCTACTGGCACTTCACCAGTAAATCAGAAATATTTAATGCCATCTGGGAACAGCAATTACCGCTTCGCGACATTATTCGTGACAGGCTTTCCCTTTCCGATAGCGACGACCCATTGTTAAAACTTCGTGAGCAATTTATTACTGCGCTGCAGTATATTGCCCGTGAACCCCGGCAATGTGCGCTTTTACAAATTCTGTATCATAAGTGTGAATTTAGCAGTGATATGATTTCAGAGCGTGAAATCAGAAACCGCATTGGATTCAATGATGACACGCTACGCGCCACGCTGGAGACCTGTATTTCGCAGAATATCATTTCGCCAAAGGTGAATGTTGATCTCACCTTGATTGTATTCCACGGTTTTTTTAGCGGAATAATTAAAAACTGGTTAATGAATAACGACAGTTTTAATCTTTATCAGCAGGCTCCCGCTCTGGTTGATAGCATACTGGCGACACTCCCTGTCATTCGCGTGTCGCCTGATGAGGATGCTTACAGCTCAGCGCCAGGTAACATTTCCCCTCGGGCACAAAGTGCTTCTATGGTCTGCGCGCTGGTGGGTTTACCTAACAGATAACCCTGAAGGGTGTTACAGCCCAGCTCGGTTAAAAAGGCTTGCTGTGCTTCGGTTTCTACACCTTCTGCCACGACTTTCAGGTTAAGCGTTTTGGCAAGGGCGACAATCGCTGAGACAATAGTGGCATCCTCGCTTTCGCCGCTGAGCTCTTTCACAAACGCCCTGTCGATTTTCAATTCACAGGCCGGTAACCGCTTGAGATATAGCAGGCTCGAATATCCGGTGCCAAAATCATCAATGGAGGCCTTCACGCCCGCATCCGTTAGCTCTGTCAGCACCCGTACGCTCTCATCCGGGTTGCTCATCGCCGTGGTTTCCGTCACTTCGAGGATCAACATTTCCGGTGGCACATGGTGAAGAGCCAGGCAGTCGAGAACCGTTTTCACCAGCGAAGGTTGTTCAAACTGCAGTGTCGACAGGTTTACCGCCATTGACCAGCTTTGATGCCCCTGAAGATGCCATTCCCGCAGCTGGCGACAGGCTTCATTAATCACCCAGTTGCCAATGGGGATGATCAGCCCCGTTTTTTCCGCCAGCGGCAGAAAAAGCTCCGGCGTCAGTAACCCCTGCTTAGGATGCTGCCAGCGCAATAACGCCTCGAATCCGAGGACAGGACCCGCGGGGGCGTGAAATTTTGGCTGATACAGCAGGCGCAGCTCATTGCGATCGATCGCCATCCACAGATCGTTCATTAACTGGAGATGGGTCTGCGCCAGGGTGTTCATAGAGGGCTGGAAAAAGTGGTAACCGTTACGGCCCATATGCTTCGTGTGATACATCGCCGCGTCGGCGTTAAACATCAGTTCACGCTCAGTTTTGCCGTCGTGAGGGTACAGTGCGATACCAATGCTGAGAGTCACCACCAGTTCATAGGGGCCGAGATTGAACGGGCTATCGATCGCGCGGACCAGCGAATTTGCCAGCGATGCCGCGTCGTCCGGACCTTCTCCCTCTGCCAGCAGAACAAACTCATCACCGCCGATACGTGCAAGGGTGAACTGGCCTTTCAGGAGAAGCAGCAGACGCTGCGTAACGGCGACCAGCAGCCTGTCACCAACATCATGGCCGTAGGCGTCATTGATGGCTTTAAAGCCGTCGAGATCCATGAACATCAGGGCAAAGTGATTCCCTTCACGATCGGCTTTGCTGATGGCCTGATCGAGTCTGTCTTCCAGCAGGATACGATTGGGCAGACGCGTCAGGGTATCGTGCAGCGCCAGTTGAGCGAGCTCCCGGTTAGCTTCTGCCAGCGACGAGGCCAGAAGGGCGGTACGTGCCTGAAGGCGGGCATCCAGCATCGACACCAGCAGGGTAATCCCAAGAATAGAGAGGGCGACAACGCTGACCAGCACCGCCAGCCAGCTCCCGTTAATCCCCTCATGATGAACCATTGTGGACATGGGAAACTGCGCCGCTTTCATCCCGGCATAGTGCATACCGGCAATGGCAATCCCCATCGTGATGGCGGCCCCCATGCGCATCAGCACGACCTGCGCGGCTTCGCGACGCAGGCGGAAGGTCAGCCATAGCGCCGCGAGAGAAGCGGCAAGCGCAATCGCGACCGAAATGGCCACCCAGACCTTGTCCCAGATAATCCCCGGCATCACTTCCAGCGCCGCCATGCCGGTGTAATGCATAGCAACAATACCGCTCCCCATCACCAGCGCGCCGGGCAGCAGTCGGCGCAGGCGTAATTGCTCGCAGCTCACGAGCCATAGCGCAAACAGTGATGAACCCACGGCGATGACCATGGATAACACCGTCAGGGTGGCGTTGTAGCTCATGCTCATGGAGAGGTCCATCGCCAGCATGCCGATAAAGTGCATGGCCCACACGCCAATACCCATTGCAATACCGCCGCCAGCCAGCCAGACGCGGGCAGCGACGCCCTCACTCCCGGCGACGCGTGCAGCCATGTTCAGCGCGGTATACGCCGCAAGGATGGCAACAACAAAGGAGAGGACGACAAGGATATGGTTGTATTGGCTGACCAGCATGGACGGTTCTACTCGAGTGTGGGGTTACGCTAGAGCGGTTGAGAAGGGCGAGACATTATCACCGTCAGGTAATGGCTCAAAGGGATTTAAATCCCCGTTTTTAGTGGGTAATAACGGGGCGATTTGCGCAATCGGGCGGTTAGTCGAGCTCGGAGCAGTTCACGAGTTTCAGCGGATTGACGGAGTTCATATTGCGACACTTATCGGTTTCGGTACTCATCAGTTCAATCCACTGCATCAGGAGTGCATCGAAAATGAGAACGGAGATTGCAAAGACAATCAGCCACCAGTATTTACGAATCATTGTGTCATTCCGCGAGAAGAGCGCCTGTAGGATGGGGAAAAATATACACGAAAAACCGTGGTTTAAAAGCGGGAGAAGCGGAGGTTTACACTGCGTTGACGGAGAGGTACAGGTAATAAAAAAGGCGCTTCCCCATGCCGAAGAGCGCCTTTTTAAACAAGCATTTAACTGATTAGTATCAGTTCATGCCGTATTTTTTCAGTTTCTTACGCAGAGTACCACGGTTGATACCCATCATCAGCGCAGCGCGGGTTTGGTTACCGCGGGTGTATTGCATCACCATGTCCAACAGTGGCTGTTCAACTTCAGCCAGTACCAGCTCATACAGGTCATTAACATCCTGACCGTTCAGTTGAGCAAAATAGTTCTTCAGTGCCTGTTTAACCGAGTCACGCAGGGGCTTTTGAGTTACCTGGTCCTGAGAGTTAACGGTAGAAACGGTCAGTACGTCAGAATTTACGCGTTGTTCGAACATAGTTCTGTCAGCTCTTTATTTCATTACGCAAGATTTTCGAAGTATGCCTCCAACGCCTCCAGCTGTACGCTGGCATCCTCTATGGCGTTGAATGTGCGCCGAAACTGGTCATCTGGAGCGTGCTCCTGGAGATACCAGGAGACGTGTTTACGCGCAATTCGGTACCCTTTTGCCTGACCGTAGTGGTCATGCAGTTCCCGAACATGCGAACAAAGCAAGCGCTTAACCTCTGCCAGAGGCAGCGGGGCAAGCAGCTCCCCAGTGTCCAGATAATGCTGGATTTCCCGGAAGATCCAGGGTCTTCCCTGAGCGGCACGTCCTATCATCAGAGCATCAGCTCCCGTATAGTCGAGCACAGCTCTGGCTTTAAGCGGGTCAGTTATGTCGCCATTCGCGATAATCGGAATGGAAACTTTCTGCTTAACTGCCCGAATGCTGTCGTATTCAGCTTCACCGTTGAACAAACAGGCGCGCGTGCGTCCATGAATGGTCAGGGCCTGAATGCCACAGTCTTCGGCCAGTTGGGCAATCTCTACACAGTTACGGTGTTCCGGCGACCAACCCGTGCGAATCTTTAACGTAACAGGAACGTCCACTGCGCTGACAACCGCCGTCAGGATAGCTTTCACCTGGTCGGGGTATTGCAGAAGGGCTGAACCTGCAAGCTTGCGATTCACTTTTTTGGCCGGGCACCCCATATTGATATCAATAATCTGGGCACCACTTTCCACGTTGATACGCGCGGCATCTGCCATCTCTTCAGGCACGCTTCCGGCAATTTGCACGGTGCGAATACCCGGTTCATCAATGTGCACCATCCGAAGGCGGGATTTATCGCTTTCCCAAACCTGCGGGTTAGACGACATCATCTCGGATACGGTTAAACCGGCTCCCATCTCATAGCACAGCGTCCTGAACGGCCGGTCGGTAATACCTGCCATAGGGGCTGCGATCAGGCGATTTCTAAGCTGGTGGTGTCCGATGCGCATGAGTTAAGAAATGACCATACTGTGACTGCAAGGCGGCGTATATTACGCATTTTTTGCACGAGATGAAAGGCCAAACTTTGAACAATCCACTGTTGTAGATCAAGGAATCGCCGCTCAATCTTTCCGTTAAGAATTATTCACTATTTAAATCATTATGTTATGTGGGAATGGCTATTTTATGGGCGCTTACAATTTCCCGTAACTTCTCATCATTTCTGAATAAATGCTTCGATGAAGCGGGATAATCTGCTGTTTTTAGCAGCAGATTTCCCCACTTCTTTGCGATCTGCGTCGCATTTTAGAACATGATCGTCATGCGAAAAATGCGTCTTATTCGACCACAACGCGCCCGTGCAGCGACTGTACCGGACGGTTATTATCGTGATGCATGGTATGAGTAAATTTCTCAAGCTGTTCTGCTGAGAGGGTTAACGGCTGTTTGAGCACGATCCAGGTGACCCCTTCAGAACACGGTGGCGTGGTCAAGGAGCCGCTAAAGCGCCAGTAAGTTTTCACCTTTGGCAGCAGTTTGTTCAGGTTGAGATCCTTCTCAATAGATACATTCTGTTCAGCCTGCTGAGGCATCACACTCCACAGCTTTTCCAGCTCGGGATTCGCAGCACCTTTATCAAACATGACGGCCACCACGGCCAGCTCACCCGCGCTGTTTTTATGTACCAGATGCATCTCCATCGCGTACTTTTTGCCGTGCACGGTGTTTTCGCTCGGTGCATGGAAGTGGAACTGCTGTAGCGTCCAGGTTTGCTTGTCCAGGGTTATCGTGTTGCGGGTATCTGCCTTTTCGCTGGCCTGAATGGTATGGCCATTGTTTGTCAGCCCGACAGGGCCATCAATGTAGTGCGTTTTAAGCGGAGGGAGATGGGCGTTAGCGGTCGAATCAATATTAATCGGAGACTGGTTCATCCCGCTTTGACAAGTCTTGTATGCCTCGTCCAGCTCGCCCCAGTGTTCCGGTGAACCTTCCCCTTCGTAGCTCCAGTGTGACGCAAATGCTGAAGCCGAAACCATGCTCAGCGCCAGCAGCGCTGCCTTGCCTGTAATGTGTTTCATCATATTCTTCCGGTGAATTTTTATAATACAAATCAACATGATTTGTGTGGTTATTTTACCGAAGAATGGCAGAGGGAGAGAGAATAATCAGAGGGTGAAAGGCGTGGTCAGATGACCACGCCAAATGCTTATTTTTTACGGCCGGTGATGCGGCACCACTCTTCTTTCTCAACCACCGGGTCGAGGGTGAAAAGATCGGCGTAGGCTTCACACACGCTGTCGGCCTGGCTCGCCAGAATACCGGAAAGCCCCAGCAGACCGCCCTCAACGGGCAGCACGCTGATTAACGGGGCCAGCTCGCGCAGTGGGCCCGCCAGAATGTTTGCGACCACCACATCGGCTTTCATGGCGTCTGGCTGCGCATCCGGCAGATACAACTCCAGACGATCGGACACGCCGTTACGCTCGGCGTTGTCGCGGCTGGCCTGAATCGCCTGCGGATCGATATCGATCCCGATGGCTTTAGCTGCGCCCAGTTTCAGGGCGGCAATCGCGAGGATCCCGGATCCACAGCCGAAGTCGATCACCGTCTTCCCGTCCAGATCGAGACCATCCAGCCACTGTAGGCACAGGGATGTGGTTGGGTGAGTGCCGGTACCAAATGCAAGGCCCGGGTCGAGCATCACGTTGACCGCATTCTCGTCCGGGACGTCGCGCCAGCTTGGGCAGATCCACAGACGTTTGCCGAACTGCATCGGGTGGAAATTATCCATCCACTCGCGTTCCCAGTCTTTGTCTTCCAGCTGTTCGATTTTGTGCGCAAATCCCGCGCCCAGCAGAGGATGGTTTTCCAGAATCGCGACCACCTCTTTCATATCGGTTTCGGCATCAAACAGGCCAATAACGTCGGTATCGCCCCACAGGCGGGTTTCGCCCGGCAGCGGCTCAAAGACCGGCGTGTCATGCGTGTCCTGGAAGGTGATAGAGACCGAGCCGGCCTCCATCAGCGCATCGCTCAGTTCCTCGGCGTTAGCGCCGGTTGTGTTCAGTTTTAGTTGGATCCACGGCATGGCAAAACTCTTTATTTATCAGTAGAAATCATAGCGGGTTGTGGGACAGGCTGACCGAAACGGTTCCCCACCACAAACGCCAGTAAACTTAGCAGTAACGAAGGCACAATCGGATGGAAGCCCAGGTACTGAATCTTAAACGTTGCGAGGACGGCATACAGCACACCGCCGACGATCATGCCGCTCAGCGCGCCCGCCGCGTTTGCGCGTTCCCAGTAGAGCCCTAACACCAGTGGCCACAGGAATACCGCTTCCAGCCCACCAAATGCCAGCAGGTTCAGCCAGATGATCATCTCCGGCGGACGCCATGCGGCGAGCATCATCAGAATACCGAGCACCAGCGTGGTCCAGGTTGAGATGCGTTTCAGCTTCTGCTCATTATGCATTTTAGCCGGACGCGCGCTAAGCCACAGATCTTTGATAATGGTGGCGGAAGCCTGAAGCAGGTGCGCGTTAACGTTGGACATGATGGCCGCCATCGGTGCAGCAAGGAATAAACCTGCGGCCCACGGCGGCAGAACCTGCACCATCAGCGTTGGGATCACCTGATCCGGCACGGTCAGGTGAGGTAATACAGCTCGACCCAGCGCGCCCGCCAGATGCATGCCCAGCATCAGAAGGGCGACAACGACGGTACCAATCACAATCCCGCGGTGAACGGCTTTGCTGTCTTTATAGGAGATACAGCGCACGGCGGTGTGTGGCAGACCGATAACCCCAAAACAAACCAGCACCCAGAAGGAGGTCATAAACGCGGGCGTCAGGATATCGTCAGCACCATGAGGGCTAACCAGCTTAGGATCGATCTGTTCCAGCGTTTGCACCGCATTGTGTAACCCGCCGGCCGCGTAGATGACGCCAACCAGCAGCACAAGAGTACCTATCAGCATCACCATGCCCTGCATGGTGTCGTTCAGCACGCTGGCGCGGAAACCGCCAAACGCGGTGTACAGCGCAATCGTGATCCCGAAGATGAGCAGCCCGGTCTCGTACTTAATACCCGCCGCCGTTTCCAGCAGGCGCGCGCCGCCAATAAACTGAACGGCAATGGCGCCGACGAAGGCGACAATCAGGCTGATACTGGCAATCCAGACCACCGCGCGGCTCTGATAACGCGCCTGCAGCATGTCGTTCAGCGTAATGGCGTTATAGCGGCGAGCGAGTATGGCAAATTTTTTGCCCAGAATACCCAGTGACAGCCAAATCGTGGGCACCTGAATCATGGCCAGCAATACCCAGCCCAGGCCGTATTTGTATGCGGCTCCCGGCCCGCCGATAAACGAACTGGCGCTCACATAGGTGGCGGTCAGCGTCATCGCCAGCACAAACCCGCCCATGGAACGGCTGCCGAGGAAATATTCGCTCAGGAACGATCCGGTACTGCGTTTGCGCATGGCATAGAAAGATAGGCCAAATACCACGATCAAATAGACAACCAGTACGGTGATGATTTCAGTTTGCATCACTGTCCTCCAGCGGGAAATCGCGGAAGATAAAGCGCACCATCAGCCAGCTGAGCAAAATGAAAACCAACGGCACCAGCAGACACGCCATTTCAAACCAGTGCGGCAGGCCGGTTATGCCGGATGCTGAATTCGGTAAGTAAGCAGTTACTAACCATGCGGCGAGATAGAGAAGGGTCAGCCACAGCGCCCAGCGCGCTTCTTTATGGGCCTGAACAAAACGTTTGTCCATTTTTTGTCCCTTGTGGATGAAGAAAGCGGGGATTGTACATGATGAGGCTTTCCAGGCCCCAGAAATAAAAAAGGCCGGATAATCCGGCCTTTTCGTGTGCGCGCAGTCTTACTTCTCGTTAAGACCGAGTTTCTTCTCGAGATAGTGGATGTTGGTTCCACCATTCTGGAAGTGCTCGTCGCTCATAATGCGCATCTGCAGATCAACGTTGGTTTTGATACCGTCGATGATCAGCTCCTGCAGGGCGTTCTTCATGCGGGCAATCGCCACGTCACGGTTTTCGCCGTAGCAGATAAGCTTGCCGATCATTGAGTCATAGTACGGCGGTACGGTGTAACCGGCGTAGATATGAGATTCCCAACGCACGCCAAAGCCGCCCGGCGCGTGGAAACGCGTGATTTTACCCGGGCTTGGCAGGAAGGTGTTCGGGTCTTCGGCGTTGATACGACACTCGATCGCATGGCCTTTCACCACAACTTCTTCCTGCTTGATGGACAGCGGCTGACCGGCTGCGATACGCAGCTGTTCTTTGATCAGGTCAACGCCGGTGATCATTTCGGTAACCGGGTGTTCAACCTGAATACGGGTGTTCATTTCGATGAAATAGAACTCGCCGTTTTCGAACAGGAACTCAAAGGTACCCGCCCCGCGATAGCCGATATCGACACACGCTTTGGCGCAACGTTCGCCGATGTAGCGACGCAGTTCCGGGGTAATACCCGGTGCTGGCGCTTCTTCGACCACTTTCTGGTGACGACGCTGCATGGAGCAGTCACGTTCTGCCAGATAGATCGCGTTGCCCTGACCGTCAGCCAGCACCTGAATTTCGATGTGGCGTGGGTTTTCCAGGTATTTTTCCATGTATACCATGTCATTGCTGAAAGCGGCTTTCGCTTCAGCTTTGGTCATGGAGATGGACTGCGCCAGGTCAGCATCGCTACGCACAACGCGCATACCGCGACCGCCGCCGCCGCCGGACGCCTTGATGATAACCGGGTAGCCAATGCGTTTAGCATGAGCACGGTTAGCATCCATGTCGTCGGTCAGAGGGCCGTCAGAGCCTGGTACGGTTGGCACACCGGCTTTTTTCATCGCGGTGATTGCAGACACTTTGTCGCCCATCAGGCGGATGGTGTCGGCTTTCGGGCCGATGAAGATGAAGCCAGAGCGTTCAACCTGCTCAGCAAAGTTGGCGTTCTCAGAGAGGAAGCCGTAACCCGGATGAATTGCCACCGCGCCGGTGATTTCAGCGGCGCTGATGATAGCCGGGATGTTCAGATAGCTTTTTACGGACGGAGCCGGGCCAATACAGACCGTCTCATCCGCCAGCAATACGTGTTTTAAATCGCGATCCGCGCTTGAGTGCACAGCGACGGTCTTGATGCCCAGTTCTTTACAGGCACGAAGAATACGCAGTGCGATCTCGCCGCGGTTAGCGATAACAATTTTATCCAGCATGTACGCCTCGTTACTCGATGACGACCAGCGGCTCGTCAAATTCAACCGGCTGACCACTTTCGACCAGAATCGCTTTCACAGTACCTGATTTGTCTGCTTCGATCTGGTTCATCATTTTCATCGCTTCAACGATGCACAGGGTATCGCCTACGTTGACTTTCTGACCCACTTCGATGAACGCCTTCGCGTCCGGGCTCGGGGTGCGGTAGAAAGTACCAACCATTGGGGAACGTACGATGTGACCACTGATTTCTGCTGCAGCGGCAGGTGCGGCTTCAGCTGCTGGCGCAACGGCTGCGGAGAGCGCAGGCTGCTGCACTGGCGCAGCATAAGCCTGCTGCATTACCGGGAAGCTAGCGGCTGGGGCTGCACGGCTGATGCGTACAGACTCTTCGCCTTCAGAAATTTCCAGTTCGGAGATGCCTGATTCTTCAACCAGCTCGATCAGTTTTTTAATCTTACGAATATCCATGAGTGGGTTCCGTACTCTTGTTTAGTGTGATTGTGACAAGCGTTTTACCGCTGTCTGTAAAGCGTATGAATAGCCGTCTGCGCCCAGTCCACAGATAACGCCAGCGGCGATATCTGACAGATACGAATGGTGGCGGAACGGCTCTCGGGCGTGCACGTTACTCAGGTGGATCTCGATAAACGGGATACTCACCGCGAGCAGTGCGTCGCGGATAGCAACACTGGTGTGCGTAAACGCGGCCGGATTGATCAGGATATAGTCCACATTGTCTTTAGCCTGATGAATACGGTCGATGATTGCGTACTCCGCATTCGACTGAAAATGATCCAAATCCACATTCAGTGACGCTGCTTCCGTTCCCAGACGGTTAACAATTTCACTCAATGTCAGCGTGCCGTACTTCTCTGGCTCACGGGTTCCGAGCATGTTCAGGTTCGGTCCGTTCAAAACTAAGATATGGAACTTATCAGTCATTATGCCGCTATCTCCTGCGATTTTCGGGTAAAAAACAAAATATACCTTCGAAACGCAAATGTCACCTTTTCAGAGGCTTAAAACCGCTGTCAGGTGAACCAAGGTCGCACATTATAACGATTTCGTAGCATTTAGCAGCTAAATACTGGTCTTATCAGGGAAGATTATCAACCGCTATCCGAAAAAGATTTGCGGTTGACGGGGAATATGCGGGAAAACGCACAGTTTCGCGAACTATCGCAACCACTGGCGGAACTTCTTGTAACGCCATGCTAAAAGCGCCACGGCGGCCAGTGCGTACAGGACCGGCTGCGGGGAGAGGATCTTCACCGACCACAGGTAATGAATGGGGGCGAGGATCGCGACAAGATAGACGAAGTTGTGCAGCAGCTGCCAGCGCCTGCCCAGTTTTCGCTGCGCATATTGCGTGGAGGTCAGCGCTAACGCCAGTAAAATCACCCAGCTCACAATACCCAGCGTCAGATAAGGGCGTGTCACCAGTTCGCGGCCAAGCAGTGCCAGATTGTTAATTCCCAGTTCCAGCAGGGCATAGCTGGTGAGGTGCAGCGTCGCCCAGGCAAAACACCATAGCCCTAACAGCCGACGGGTGCGTATCAATAGTGGCTGTTTAGCGTAGCGCGCCAGCGGCGAAACGAGCAAGGTGGCCAGCAAAAATTTCAGAGCCATCCGACCGGTAAAATGCTGGATATCCTTGGCCGGGTCTGCGCTAAAGAGCCCCTGGCTGGCGGCCCAGAACAGCCATATAAAAGGAAGTAACCCGGCCAGGTGCAGCAGCACTTTCAGCCAGGTAATCTGTTTTGCCGTTAAACGCACTCAGAAGTTCTCCCGTAAATTGAGGCCACGGTACAGCGAGGCCACTTCATCCGCATAGCCGTTAAACAGCAGCGTGGGCTGACGCTTCACGTCCAGCGCACCGCCGGAACCGATAAACCGCTCGGTTGCCTGCGACCAGCGCGGGTGATCCACATGCGGGTTCACGTTGGCGAAGAAGCCGTATTCGTTCGGAGCCGCCAGATTCCAGGTGGTGGGCGGACGCTCGCGGGTGAGCTTAATGCTGACGATGGACTTAATTCCTTTGAAACCGTATTTCCACGGTACGGTTAAACGAATGGGGGCGCCGTTCTGCGGCGGAAGCGCCTTGCCGTACACGCCAACGGTCAGCAGGGTAAGCGGGTGCATCGCCTCATCGAGACGTAGCCCTTCCACATACGGATACTCAAGCCCGCCGCCGATAAACCGGTCTTTTTGCCCTGGCATCTCGTCCGGCGCATAGCGCGTCTGGAAAGCGACATATTTTGCGTTGCTGGTGGGCTCAACCATCGCCAGCAGTTTATGCAGCGGGAAGCCGACCCACGGCACCACCATCGACCAGGCCTCCACGCAGCGCATGCGGTAGATACGCTCTTCGAGCGGGAAACGGGTGGTCAGATCGTGATGATCCAGCGTCAGGGGTTTTGCCACTTCGCCATCAATCTTCAGCGTCCACGGATCGGTTTTGAGGCTACCGGCGTTGGCGGCAGGATCGGCCTTGTCGAGACCAAATTCGTAGAAGTTGTTGTAGCCGGTGACTTTATCTTCTGGCGTCAGCGTCAGTTTATTTTGCCATTGGGCGGGTTTCGCAAAGGTGAGCGGGGCGCCGGAAGGGGCCTTCGGCCGATCGTTGCCTTTAAACCAGTCGAGCAGGTCGGCGTGTGCCGCCGGAGAGAGCGTCAGGGCTGTGGCGCTGATGCCAAGCATTTTCAGGATCTGGCGGCGCTGTAACATAAAGACAGACTCGGACGTTACGTCGGCTTCCGTCAGTTTTCGGTTTTTCATGGCATCCTCCGTCATGCGTTTTCCTAAGCATGACGGAGGAGAGGGATTCGCGCGAATATGTCACGAAAATTTGAAGATTAGGCGATTTTCACCAGCGCACGACCGTGGAACTGGTTGTCCATGATCTTACTGGCGTATTCCGGCGCCTGGCTGAGGGTTATCTCCGTTGCGCTCTGGGTATAGAAAGATTCCGGCAGATCGCGTACCAGACGTTCCCATGCCTGCGTACGGCGAGCCGCTGGGGTCATCACGGAATCCACACCCTGCAGGCGGACGTTACGCAAAATAAATGGCATCACGGTGGTGGGCAGGGCAAATCCGCCCGCCAGTCCACAGGCTGCCACGCAGCCGCCGTAGTTCATCTGCGCCAGGACTTTTGCCAGCACTTTATCACCGACGGTATCCACCGCGCCTGCCCAGACCTGTTTTTCCAGTGGACGAGTTTCGGCGAATTCGTCACGGCTGAGAATGCGGCTGGCGCCGAGCTGGCGCAGGTAATCGTGGGTGCTTTCACGACCGGAAACCGCCGCGACCTGATAGCCCAGCTTGTGCAGCAGCGTGACAGCCGTGCTGCCCACGCCGCCGCTGGCACCGGTGACGACAATTTCACCCGACTCAGGGCGGATGCCCGCCTCTTCCAGCGCCATCACACACAGCATGGCGGTAAAGCCTGCCGTACCGACGATCATCGCCTTGCGGCCATCCATGCCTTTCGGCATTGGCACCAGCCAGTCGCCCTTCACGCGCGCCTGCGTTGCCAGCCCGCCCCAGTGATTTTCACCTACGCCCCAGCCGGTGAGCAGCACCTGCTGGCCCGGGTGGAAGCGCGGATCCTCGCTGGTATGAACCCGGCCAGCGAAATCAATCCCTGGCACCATAGGGAAATTTCGGATGATTTTACCCTTACCGGTAATCGCCAGCGCATCTTTATAATTTAAACTGGACCAGTCGATGTCGACGGTTACTTCGCCTTCCGGCAGGCGACTCTCTTCAACCGCCTGCACTGAGGCAAGCGTTTTGCCGTCCTGCTGTTCTAAGATCAAAGCCTGCATACGGGGTCCTCTCGACTCAGATGATTGGAAAATAATTTCTGAAGACTATACTCGCTCAGGGAAACGCAATGCCGATTTAACGCAATAAATTGCCAGATACACTCGATTTGGTAGTATGCCGCATTTGGAATGCAAGTTAGCGCTTACTCGCTACCCCATCAACCCACGGAGTAATCTCAAGGATGCGATTAACGACGAAGTTCTCGGCTTTTATCACCTTGCTGACGGGGCTTACCATTTTTGTCACGCTTATGGGCTGCTCCCTGAGCTTTTACACCGCCATTCAGGACAAGCTGGTTAACCGGGTACAGTCTGTTGCATCGGTGATTGATGCGCGTCTGCTGACGACGCCGCTACCGGTGCTCTCCCGTGAGCTCGATGAGTTGATGGTACCTGTTGATATCGTTCAGATCGACATTCTGCAGGGAAAGCATCGTGTTTTAAGCCACGAACGGCCGGGAAGCTATCGTCCTGCGGGCGTGGTGAGCCAGTATCGGGAAGTGACGGTGCATTCCCTGAAAAATCCGGGGATGACCATACACATGGTCTACCTCGATCCGATGGCGAGCTATTTTCGTTCAATGATGACCACCGCACCGCTCACCGTCGCCGTTGCGTTTATCGTCCTGCTGATCTTTCTCGCGGTCCGCTGGCTGCGCCGACAGCTCTCCGGCCAGGAGCTGCTGGAGATGCGCTCCGTGCGGATCCTTAACGGTGAACGCGGTCCGCAGGTGCGTGGCTCGGTCCATGAGTGGCCGTCACGCGCCAGCAGCGCGCTGGATACGCTGCTCTCGGAAATCCAGTTTGCCAGCGACCAGCGCAGCCGAATGGATACGCTGATTCGCTCTTATGCCGCCCAGGATAATAAAACTGGCCTTAACAACCGTCTTTTCTTTGATAATCAACTCGCGACGCTGCTCGACGATTCAGAAAAAGTGGGGACACACGGGGTGGTGATGATGATTCGCCTGCCCGATTTCGATCTCCTGCGCGATACCTGGGGACAGCGGGCTGCGGAAGAAAACCTCTTTACGCTGATCAACCTGCTCTCCACCTTTATTATGCGCTACCCGGGCGCGCTGCTGGCCCGCTATCACCGCAGCGACTTTGCCGTATTGTTGCCTCATCGTACGCTGAAGGAGTCGGAAAGCATCGCCAGCCAGCTGCTGAAAGCGGTGGATGCGCTGCCGCAGAGCAAAATGCTCGACAGGGACGATATGGTCCACATGGGGATCTGCGCCTGGCGTGGCGGACAATCGACAGAACAGGTGATGGAACATGCGGAAGCCGCCACCCGCAACGCCGTGTTGCAGGGGGCGAACGGATGGGCGGTTTATGACGACTCGCTGCCGGAAAAAGGGCGTGGCAACGTGCGCTGGCGTACTTTGATTGAGCAAATGCTTAGCCGCGGTGGACCACGTATTTATCAAAAACCCGCGGTCATGAAAAACGGCAACGTTCATCACCGCGAGCTGATGTGTCGTATTTTTGACGGTACGGAAGAGGTTATCTCGGCGGAATATCTGCCGATGGTCCTGCAATTTGGCCTGTCCGAAGAGTATGACCGCCAGCAAATTACCCGATTGATTCCGTTTTTATCTTTTTGGCCTGAAGAAAGTCTGGCATTACAGGTTACCGTTGAGTCATTAATACGCCCACGTTTTCAGCGCTGGCTTCGTGATACATTAATGCAATGCGAAAAATCGCAACGCAAACACATTATTTTTGAACTTGCTGAGGCCGACGTAGGTCAACACATCAGCCGGTTACGTCCGGTGGTACGTTTGATCAATGCGCTCGGTGCGCGTGTGGCGGTGACTCAGGCAGGTTTAACGCTGGTCAGTACCAACTGGATCAAGGAGCTGGATGTGGAGTTATTAAAGCTACATCCGGGGCTGGTAAGGAATATTGAGAAGCGTACGGAAAACCAGCTGCTGGTACAGAGTCTGGTAGAAGCATGCAAGGGAACGCGAACACAAGTATTTGCCACGGGCGTGCGCTCCAGAAGTGAATGGCAGATGTTAACAGAGCGCGGTGTGATGGGTGGTCAGGGGGATTTTTTTGCTGCCTCTCAACCGCTTGACACCAACGTGAAAAAATATTTGCAAAGATACTCTGTTTGACCTGCCGTTTACGCTGTTTTCACGTAGAATATCGCGCCTGTAGCTTTGAGTATGTCGAGCAAAAAGCCAGTGAACGACCTTTAACGGGTTACAAACGTCAGTGGGGAACGCTACTGTTTATTCAGCCCTGAGGGAGTCAGGGGATGATTTTGTAACATCAGGAAACGTACTGCACAAATTTTCACCGTTGCAGATGATTTTTGCGCCTTGTCGCTGCTGCGTGTGGTTGGTAAAGTAAGCGGATTTTGTTTTCCGCCCCAGCTTTCAGGATTATCCCTTAGTATGTTGAAAAAATTTCGTGGCATGTTTTCCAATGACCTGTCCATTGACCTGGGTACCGCGAATACCCTTATTTATGTAAAAGGACAAGGCATCGTATTGAATGAGCCTTCTGTTGTGGCCATTCGTCAGGATCGTGCAGGCTCGCCGAAAAGCGTGGCCGCAGTGGGTCATGACGCGAAGCAGATGCTGGGTCGTACCCCTGGCAACATCGCCGCCATTCGCCCAATGAAAGACGGCGTTATCGCCGACTTCTTCGTGACTGAAAAAATGCTTCAGCACTTCATCAAGCAGGTTCACAGCAACAGCTTCATGCGCCCAAGCCCGCGTGTTCTGGTGTGTGTGCCGGTTGGTGCAACCCAGGTAGAGCGTCGCGCAATTCGTGAATCTGCCCAGGGCGCAGGTGCGCGTGAAGTGTTCCTGATTGAAGAGCCAATGGCGGCGGCCATCGGTGCTGGTCTGCCTGTGTCTGAAGCGACCGGTTCCATGGTGGTGGATATCGGTGGTGGTACCACTGAAGTGGCCGTTATCTCTCTGAACGGCGTGGTGTACTCCTCTTCCGTACGTATCGGTGGTGACCGCTTCGACGAAGCCATCATTAATTATGTACGCCGTAACTACGGCTCTCTGATCGGTGAAGCCACCGCAGAGCGTATCAAACACGAAATCGGCTCTGCGTATCCGGGCGATGAAGTGCGTGAGATCGAAGTACGTGGCCGTAACCTGGCTGAAGGTGTGCCACGCGGTTTCACCCTGAACTCCAACGAAATTCTGGAAGCACTGCAGGAACCACTGACGGGTATCGTGAGCGCGGTAATGGTCGCGCTGGAACAGTGCCCACCAGAGCTGGCGTCCGATATCTCCGAGCGCGGTATGGTTCTGACCGGTGGTGGTGCGCTGCTGCGTAACCTCGACCGCCTGTTAATGGAAGAGACAGGTATTCCTGTCGTAGTTGCAGAAGATCCACTGACTTGCGTCGCCCGTGGTGGTGGCAAGGCGCTGGAAATGATCGACATGCACGGCGGCGATTTGTTCAGCGAAGAGTAGTCGAGTTTGAGAGGGTAGCAATTTGCTACCCTTTCTCTCTGACGCGAGAATACGCATAGCCTATGAAGCCAATTTTTAGCCGTGGCCCATCGCTACAGTTTCGCCTCATTCTGGCGGTTCTGGTTGCGCTTGGGGTCATTATTGCCGATAGCCGCCTCGGTACGTTCAGCCAGATCAGAACGTACATGGATACCGCCGTCAGTCCTTTCTACTTTGTTTCAAATGGTCCCCGTGAACTGCTCGACTCCGTTTCTCAAACGCTGTCTTCGCGCGACCAACTCGAACTCGAAAACCGGGCATTACGTCAGGAACTGTTGCTGAAAAACAGCGAACTGCTGATGCTGGGGCAATACAAGCAGGAAAACGCGCGTCTGCGTGAACTGCTCGGCTCGCCGCTGCGTCAGGATGAGCAGAAAATGGTCACGCAGGTGATCTCCACCGTGAACGACCCCTACAGCGATCAGGTTGTGATCGACAAAGGGAGCGTGAACGGGGTGTATGAAGGTCAGCCTGTTATCAGTGATAAAGGCGTCGTGGGCCAGGTGGTTGCCGTGGCCAAGCTGACCAGCCGCGTGCTGCTGATTTGCGATGCCACGCATGCGCTGCCGATCCAGGTCCTGCGTAACGACATCCGCGTGATTGCGGCCGGTAATGGCTGTACGGACGACCTGCAGCTGGAACACCTGCCGGCTAACACGGATATCCGCGTGGGTGACGTTCTGGTGACCTCCGGTCTGGGCGGACGCTTCCCTGAGGGCTATCCGGTTGCGGTGGTTTCTTCAGTGAAGCTGGATACGCAGCGTGCCTATACCGTAATTCAGGCGCGTCCAACCGCCGGTTTGCAGCGTCTGCGCTATCTGCTGCTGCTGTGGGGCGCCGATCGTAACGGTGCTAACCCGATGACGCCTGAAGAGGTGCATCGCGTAGCAAATGAGCGCCTGATGCAGATGATGCCGCAGGTTCTCCCGCCTGCGGATTCCATGGGGCCGCCTGCGCCAGTCCCGGCGCCGGCAACCGGGTTAACGCAGCCGCTGCCGGATGCGCCGCCACCGCCTAAACTCTCTTCGGGAGGGCAGTAGTGGCAAGCTATCGTAGCCAGGGACGCTGGGTCATCTGGCTCTCGTTTCTCATTGCACTGTTGCTGCAAGTGATGCCCTGGCCGGATGACATTCTCGTTTTCCGGCCAAACTGGGTATTGCTCATTTTGCTCTACTGGATCCTTGCCCTGCCGCATCGCGTAAATGTCGGCACAGGTTTCGTGATGGGTGCCATACTGGATCTCATTAGCGGCTCTACGCTTGGCGTGCGCGCCTTGTCCATGAGCATTATTGCGTACCTCGTCGCACTCAAATTCCAGCTCTTCCGTAACCTTGCGCTCTGGCAACAGGCCCTGGTGGTGATGCTATTGTCGCTCGCTGCGGATATCGTTGTTTTCTGGGCAGAGTTTTTAGTGATCAACGTCTCTTTCCGACCGGAAGTGTTCTGGAGTAGTGTAGTAAACGGTGTGCTCTGGCCATGGTTATTCCTGCTGATGCGTAAGGTTCGCCAGCAGTTTGCTGTGCAATAAAAGGTTTCTATGACGTCTTTGTATCTCGCTTCCGGCTCCCCGCGCCGTCAGGAACTCCTGACGCAGCTAGGGGTCTCTTTTGAACGCATCGTGACCGGCATTGAAGAAAAACGTGCTGAGGGCGAAAGCGCGCAACAGTACGTGTCTCGCCTGGCGCGTGAGAAAGCGCAGGCGGGCGTGGCCAGTGTGCCATGCGATCTCCCCGTGCTGGGAGCAGATACCATCGTTATTCTGAACGGTGAAGTGCTTGAGAAACCGCGCGACGCCGATCATGCGGCGCGCATGCTGCGCAAACTGTCCGGACATACGCATCAGGTGATGACGGCCGTCGCGCTGGCTGACAGCCAGCATGTGCTGGATTGCCTGGTGGTGACAGAAGTGACGTTCAGAGTGCTTACCGACGACGACATCGCCGCTTATATTGCCAGCGGTGAACCAATGGATAAGGCAGGTGCATACGGTATTCAGGGGCTGGGTGGCTGTTTTGTCAGGAAGATTCATGGCAGCTATCACGCCGTAGTCGGCTTACCGCTGGTGGAAACGTATGAGTTGCTGAGCAATTTTAACTCACTGCGTGAGGGAAGGGATAATTATGACGGCTGAATTGTTGGTAAACGTAACGCCATCGGAAACCCGTGTGGCCTATATTGATGGTGGCATTCTTCAGGAAATTCATATTGAGCGTGAAGCGCGGCGCGGAATAGTAGGCAATATCTACAAAGGTCGTGTCAGTCGTGTACTACCGGGTATGCAGGCGGCTTTTGTAGATATTGGACTGGATAAGGCGGCATTTTTACATGCCTCCGATATCATGCCGCACACCGAGTGCGTCGCGGGCGAAGAGCAAAAGCAGTTTGCCGTGCGCGACATTTCCGAACTGGTGCGTCAGGGACAGGATCTGATGGTGCAGGTGGTGAAAGATCCTCTCGGTACCAAAGGCGCCCGTCTGACCACCGACATCACCTTACCTTCCCGCTATCTGGTCTTTATGCCCGGCGCGTCGCACGTGGGCGTTTCGCAGCGTATTGAGAGCGAAAGCGAGCGCGAGCGTCTGAAAAAAGTGGTCAGCGCCTACTGCGATGAGCAGGGCGGGTTTATCATCCGTACCGCCGCAGAGGGGATCAGCGAGGAAGACCTGGCGTCGGATGCGGCATACCTGAAGCGCGTCTGGACCAAAGTGATGGAGCGTAAAAAACGCAACCAGACCCGCTACCAGCTCTACGGTGAACTGGCGCTTGCACAACGCGTTCTGCGTGACTTTGCTGATGCGCAGCTCGACCGCATTCGCGTGGACTCGCGCCTGACCTATGAAGCGCTGCTGGAATTTACCGCCGAATATATCCCCGAGATGCCTGGCCTGCTGGAGCATTATTCAGGGCGTCAGCCGATCTTCGATCTCTATGATGTCGAAAACGAGATCCAGCGTGCGCTGGAGCGTAAGGTTGAACTGAAGTCAGGCGGCTATCTGATCATCGATCAGACCGAAGCGATGACCACCGTCGATATTAACACCGGCGCGTTTGTCGGCCATCGCAATCTCGATGACACCATCTTCAACACCAACATCGAAGCCACGCAGGCGATTGCGCGCCAGCTTCGTCTGCGCAATCTGGGCGGCATTATCATCATCGACTTCATCGATATGAGTAATGAAGACCATCGTCGCCGCGTGCTGCACTCGCTTGAGCAGGCGTTGAGTAAAGATCGCGTGAAAACCAGCATCAACGGCTTCTCACAGCTGGGGCTGGTGGAAATGACGCGTAAGCGTACCCGCGAGAGCGTGGAGCATGTGCTGTGTAATGAATGCCCGACCTGCCATGGACGCGGAACGGTAAAGACGGTTGAGACCGTCTGCTACGAAATTATGCGTGAAATTGTGCGTGTGCATCATGCCTACGACTCCGACCGTTTTCTGGTCTATGCTTCCCCTGCGGTGGCTGAAGCGCTGAAAGGCGAAGAGTCACACGCGCTGGCGGAAGTGGAAATCTTTGTCGGCAAACAGGTAAAAGTACAAATTGAACCGCTCTATAACCAGGAGCAGTTTGACGTCGTGATGATGTAAGCGCAGTACGCTGCGTGACGAATGCTGACAAGGAGAGATGCGTGAGGCGATTGCCGGGGATTTTATTGCTTACAGGGGCAACGCTGGTCGTGATTGTCGCGTTGCTCGTGAGCGGGCTACGCCTCGTATTGCCGCATCTGGACAGCTGGCGTCCGCAGCTGCTGGCGAAAATCGAATCCACCACCGGCGTGCCGGTGAACGTCAGTCAGGTCAGCGCTAACTGGCAAAATTTTGGCCCGACGCTCGATGTCCGGGATATCAACGCCCGCCTGAAAGATGGCGGCTACCTGAAAATCAAACGCGTGACCCTGGCGCTGGACGTCTGGCAAAGCCTGCTGCATCTGCGCTGGCAGTTTCGCGATCTCACCTTTTATCAGCTCCAGTTCCTGACCAATACGCCGCTGTCCGGTAGCGATAGCGGTCAGGGGCTTGAAGCCAACCGCTTCAGCGATCTTTTCCTCCGCCAGTTCGATCATTTCGATCTGCGCGACAGCGAAGTGAGCTTTATTACTCTTTCCGGCCAGCGCGCCGAGCTGGCGATCCCGCAGCTGACCTGGCTCAACGGTAAGGATCGGCACCGCGCCGAGGGGCAGGTCAATCTCTCAAGCCTGAACGGCCAGCACGGCGTGATGCAGGTGCGCATGGATCTGCGCGACGATGACGGCCTGTTAAATAACGGCAAAGTCTGGCTGCAGGCCGACGATGTGGACGTCAAGCCGTGGCTGGGCGACTGGCTCCAGCAAAATATGCAGCTGGAAACAGCCCGCTTCAGTCTTGAAGGCTGGCTGACCCTGACGAAAGGCGAATTTGCCAGCGGCGATATCTGGCTCAAGCAGGGGGGCGCGAGCTGGAAAGGCGAAAAACAACAGCATCAGCTTTCCGTCGATAACCTCACCGCACACGTAACGCAGGAGAAAGAGGGCTGGCAGTTTGCCATTCCCGATACGCGCATCACGATGGACGGCAAGCCGTGGCCGCGCGGTGCGCTGACGCTGGCCTGGATGCCGGAGCAGGACGTCGGTGGCACGGCCAGTAAACGCAGCGACGAGCTGCGCATCCGTGCCAGCAACCTGGATTTGGCTGCCATTGAAGGGCTGCGCTCGATGGCGGCAAAGCTCTCTCCCGATCTCGGCGAGATCTGGCTGGCAACGCAGCCGAGCGGGAAGATAGACGCTCTGGCGCTGGATATCCCGCTCCAGGCGACGGAAAAAACCCGCTTCCAGGCAACGTGGAAAGATCTTGCCTGGAAGCAGTGGAAGCTGCTGCCGGGGGCAGAGCACTTTAGCGGCAAGCTGGAAGGCAGCGTGGAAAACGGCAGGCTGACGGTTGATATGCACGACGCCAAAATGCCTTACGAGACGGTCTTCCGCGCGCCGCTGGAAATCAAACAGGGCAGCGCGGTGCTTAACTGGCTCCGTAACGACAAGGGTTTCCAGCTTGATGGCCGCCATATCGATGTGAAAGCCAAAGCGGTGCACGCGCGCGGCGATTTCCGCTATCTGCAGCCTGAAGGGGATGAGCCGTGGCTGGGTATTCTCGCCGGGATCAGCACCGATGACGGCTCTCAGGCCTGGCGCTACTTCCCGGAAAACCTGATGGGAAAAGCGCTGGTAGACTATCTCAGCGGGGCGATTCAGGGCGGTCAGGCGGACAATGCCACGCTGGTCTACGGCGGAAATCCGCATCTTTTCCCGTATAAACATAATGAAGGCCAGTTCCAGGTGCTGGTGCCGCTGCATAACGCCACCTTCGCGTTCCAGCCGGGCTGGCCCGCGCTGAAAAACCTGGATATCGAACTTAATTTCCTCAATGACGGCCTGTGGATGAAGTCCGACAGCGTGGCGCTGGGCGGCGTGACGGCCAGTAACCTGACGGCCAACATTCCGGACTACTCAAAAGAGAAGCTGCTGATTGATGCCGACATCAACGGTCCCGGCAAGGCGGTCGGACCGTACTTTGAGGAGACGCCGCTGAAAGAGTCGCTGGCCGCGACGCTTCAACAGTTGCAGCTTGATGGCGATGTGAATGCTCGCTTACATCTTGATATCCCGCTGGACGGCAAGATGACCACCGCCAAAGGCGACGTCCGTCTGAAGAACAACAGCCTGTTCATCAAACCCCTTGAGAGCACGCTGAAAAATCTCAGCGGGCAGTTCAGCTTTGAGAACGGTAACCTGAAGAGCGAGCCGCTTACGGCGAGCTGGTTTAATCAGCCTGTTAATATTGACTTCACGACGACCGAGGGTGAAAAGGCCTATCAGGTAGCCGTCAATCTGGACGGTAACTGGCAACCATCACGTATGGACGTCCTGCCGAAGCCCATTGAGGCGTCAGTGGAGGGGGCGGTTGCCTGGCAGGGTAAAGTGGCAATCGACCTGCCTTATCACGCGGGTGCCCAGTATAAGGTCGACATCACGGGCGATCTGAAAAACCTTCAGAGCCAGCTGCCTGCGCCGCTGGATAAACAGGCCGGACAGCCGCTGCCGGTAAAGCTGAACGTCGATGGCAACCTGAACAGCTTCGCGCTGACCGGCAGCGCGGGTGGGACAAACCATTTCAACAGCCGCTGGCTGCTTAACCGCAAGCTCACCCTCGATAAAGCCATTTGGACAACGGATAGCCGCTCCACGCCGCCGCTGCCGGAGCAGACGGGCATTGAGCTGAACCTCCCGCCGATGGACGGTGCTGAGTGGCTGGCGCTGTTCCAGAAAGGCGTTGGGCAAAACGTTGATGAAACCGCCCAGTTCCCGCAAACCATTACCGTACGTACGCCGTCGCTGATGCTGGGCGGGCAGCAGTGGAACAACCTGAGCATTGTCTCGCAGCCTGGCGCTAACGGCACGAAGGTGGAGGCCCAGGGCAGAGAGATCAACGGTACGCTGACCATGCGCAATCACGCTCCGTGGCAGGCGGCGATCCGCTACCTCTACTACAACCCGGCAAGCGCTGCGAGCGGGAAAGATAACCCGGCAGAGACGTCGCCGCTGAGTCATACCTCCCGCGTCGATTTTAGCGGCTGGCCCGATCTCCAGCTGCGCTGTGCGGAGTGCTGGCTGTGGGGGCAGAAATATGGCCGCATCGACGGTGATTTTGCCATCCTGGGAAACACGCTTACGCTCTCCGGCGGTCTGGTTGATACCGGATTTGGCCGCATGACGGCCGCAGGGGAATGGGTGAATAACCCGGGCGAGCAGCGGACGTCCCTGAAGGGCGACATTAAAGGCAACAAACTGGATGCGGCAGCCAGTTTCTTTGGTATCAGCACGCCGCTGCGCGGCTCGTCATTTGACGTTGATTACGATCTTCACTGGCGCGACGCCCCGTGGAAGCCGGATGAGGCCTCGCTTAACGGCATTCTGAAAACCCACTTCGGCAAAGGTGAGATCGCCGACGTAAGCACGGGGCGTGCCGGACAGATCCTGCGCCTGCTGAGTTTTGACGCGCTGCTGCGCAAGCTGCGCTTCGATTTCAGTGATACCTTCAACGAAGGTTTCTACTACGATTCCATCCGCAGTACGGCGTGGATCAAGGACGGCGTTCTGCACACGGACGACACGCTGGTGGATGGCCTTGAAGCGGATATCGCCATGAAAGGCTCCGTTAACCTCGTGCGTCGCGAACTGGATATGGAAGCCGTCGTGGCACCGGAAATTTCCGCGAGCGTGGGTGTGGCGGCAGCTTTCGTGGTGAACCCGATTGTTGGTGCGGCGGTGTTTGCCGCCAGTAAAGTGCTGGGGCCACTCTGGAGCAAGGTCTCCATTCTGCGCTACCGCATTACCGGTCCGGTAGATAAACCGCAGATTAACGAGGTGCTGCGCCAGCCGCGCAAAGATGCACAGCAATGATTTGACGTGGGCAGGTAATTGCCTCACTCTCAATAAATACGATCTTAATACCGCCACGGGCGGCAACGAACGAGTAGCAATACGATGAGTCTGAACCTGGTAAGTGAACATTTGCTCGCAGCGAACGGCCTGAGCCATCAGGACCTGTTCTCCATTCTTGGTCAACTGACCGAACGCCGTCTCGACTACGGCGACCTTTATTTCCAGTCGAGCTATCACGAATCCTGGGTTTTAGAAGACAGCATCATCAAAGATGGCTCCTACAACATCGACCAGGGCGTCGGCGTCCGTGCCGTCAGCGGCGAGAAAACCGGTTTTGCCTATGCCGATCAGATTAGCCTCACCGCACTTGAGCAGAGCGCGCAGGCCGCGCGTACTATTGTGCGTGATACCGGCGATGGTCGCGTGAAAACCCTCGGAGAAGTGCAGCACTCTGCGCTCTATACCAGCATCGATCCGCTGCAGAGCATGAGCCGTGAAGAGAAGCTGGATATCCTGCGTCGCGTGGACAAAGTCGCCCGCGCGGCGGACAAACGTGTGCAGGAAGTTTCAGCCAGCCTGAGCGGTGTGTATGAACTGATTCTGGTGGCGGCAACGGACGGCACCCTGGCGGCAGATGTTCGCCCGCTGGTGCGTCTCTCCATCAGCGTGCAGGTCGATGAGGACGGCAAACGCGAGCGCGGCTCAAGCGGCGGCGGCGGTCGTTTCGGCTATGACTGGTTCCTGGGCGACGTTGACGGTGAAGCGCGCGCTGACGCGTGGGCAAAAGAAGCCGTCCGCATGGCGCTGGTGAATCTGAATGCCGTCGCGGCGCCGGCGGGCTCATTCCCGGTGGTGCTGGGTGCCGGCTGGCCGGGCGTATTGTTGCATGAGGCGGTAGGCCACGGCCTGGAAGGCGACTTTAACCGTCGCGGGACGTCCGTATTCAGTGGACAGATCGGGCAACTTGTCTCCTCGGAGCTGTGCACCGTGGTGGATGACGGCACCATGCGCGATCGCCGTGGCTCGGTGGCTATCGACGATGAAGGTACGCCAGGCCAGTACAATGTGCTGATCGAAAACGGCGTGCTGAAAGGCTACATGCAGGACAAACTCAACGCGCGCCTGATGGGGGTTGCGCCGACGGGCAACGGACGCCGTGAATCTTACGCGCATCTGCCGATGCCGCGCATGACCAACACTTACATGCTGCCGGGCAAATCCACGCCGCAGGAGATTATCGAATCCGTTGATTACGGTATCTTTGCGCCAAACTTTGGCGGCGGCCAGGTGGACATCACCTCCGGTAAGTTTGTCTTCTCTACTTCAGAAGCGTACCTGATCGAGAAGGGCAAAGTGACCAAAGCGGTGAAAGGTGCAACGCTGATTGGCTCCGGTATTGAAGCCATGCAGCAGATCTCGATGGTTGGTAACGATCTGAAGCTGGATAACGGCGTGGGCGTCTGCGGTAAAGAGGGCCAGAGCCTGCCGGTTGGCGTGGGCCAGCCAACGCTGAAAGTGGACAACCTGACGGTGGGCGGTACAGCCTGACCTGACTCCTTCATAAAAAAGGCGCTACATCAGTAGCGCCTTTCTTTTAGCGTAAGTGACCCAGCGGTATCTCCGGATCCGGCTCGTGCGTGATGCGGTTACGTAAATCACGACGAATGATTTCTATCGACCAGAACCAGACCAGATGGCCCACGATCTCTGACACGTGTTCATACCACGGCAGCTCAAACAGCGGTGGCGTCAGCCCCATCAGCGGGAAGGAGATCATATGCACAAAGAGCTGAGCTAACGCACCCGCCAGCAAACCCTGCCAGAGTTTAATTTTCGGGAAGACTTCAGCAACGACACAATACCCGACAGCGAAGACGATTGAGAAAATAATATGCGTCACGCCGACCCAGTTAAATATATGTCCGGCAAATGTATAAACCGCTGCGTTAGGATCAACAACACCCAGCCAGTCACGTAAAAATACATAGGGAGGGTTTAAAAAATTACGTGAACAGTCAATCTGGCTTGCGGCTCTTATTAATTGCTCAGGCCCGCATGCGCCGGTAAATAGATCGGTGGGGTTGCGTGGCGGAAGCGGTACTTCGGCTCCCCATTTGACAAACGCGGAGACAATCCCTGCAATTAAACCGACGAATGCGGCGAGCCCATAGCGCCTGCGTGAAGGCGGTGTTTGTTCAAATAGATTCATTTCTTTTCCTTGTTTAACGTCATCCTGCGGAATACATTTTATTATTCATATCAGCAACAAATTAATAACAGTCTGAACAGCAGACTGTTTATAAAGTAAAGGGCGGGCGGCGGCAGTGTCAATTAGCTATTCCTGATAGTGGCGAAGGAATATTCCAGAATGCAGAGGGGTTTTATCCTGGAAATATTCATCGCTCATATACTTTCAGGGATAAATCGATTATTCCTTCCTTCTTCCCCGCATCCCCTGAAACAGCTCCGCCACGTCCACAAAATACTCGGTCAGATAGTTAATACACACCTGTACCTTGAGCGGGAGTTTGTCTTTTTCGGTATACAGGGCGTACACCGGGCGCGGATCGGACTGGTAGCGTGGGAAGAGGATCTCCAGCACGCCGCTGTTGATCTCGTTGATCACCCACATCAGCGGCACGTAGGCGATCCCGGCGCCGGCCACCAGCCAGCGCGAAATGGTCATCGGATCGTTGGTGACAAACCGTCCCTCCGGCAGCAGTCGGGTGGAGATCCCCTCCGGGGCAATCAGCTCAAATTCATTGTCGGGCCGTACGCTGTACTCCAGCCACGAGTGGTTGGTGAGGTCGGCGGGTTTCTCCGGCACACCGTACTGCGCCAGATAGCTTTTCGATGCACAGACCACCATCGGCATGCTGCCCAGCCGACGCGAGAACAGGCTGGAATCCTGCAACGCGCCGACGCGGATCACCACGTCCAGCCCGTCGGCAATCAGATCCGGCGCCGGGATACCCGTCACCAGATTGACGGTAAGCCCGGGGTACTCTTTCAGCATATCCGCCGTCATGGCAGCGAGAACATTTTGTGCCATAGTTGAAGAACACCCGATGCGCAGCGTGCCGATGGGGGTGTTATTGAAGGCATAAAGCTGTTCGTGAACATCCTGCACTTCAAGCAGCATGCGGCGACAGCCCTGATAGTAAATTTTACCCGCTTCCGTCAGCCCAATGCTGCGGGTGCTGCGGTTGAGCAGCTTGACCTGAAGCTCATCTTCCAGTTTGGACACCGTCTGGCTGATGGATGAGACGCTCATCTGAAGCTGGCGGGCAGCGGCGGTAAACGAGCCCAGTTCAACCACTTTTGCGAAGACCGACATGCGTTTTAAACGTTCCATTGTTCACTCTGGCTTAAAAGTGATTTAGATCACATATTATAGATAACAGCATAACAGTTACGTTAATATATTATTTATTACATAACGGCTGCGCCATTCTCGCCCGGCGTTTCTTGCTCTCCTGCGATGGCGTGCGCTAAAAAATTCTGAAGCCTGCACTCTCTCTAATCAAGGTCAACATGAGTCTGTTTCCCGTTATCGTGGTGTTCGGTTTGTCCTTCCCACCGATATTTTTCGAGCTTCTTTTATCACTGGCGATCTTCTGGCTGGTGCGCAAGGTGCTGGTCCCTACCGGGATCTACGATTTCGTCTGGCACCCTGCATTGTTCAATACCGCGCTGTATTGCTGCCTGTTCTACCTGATATCGCGCATGTTTGTCTGAGGTTGATGTGAAAACGCTAACAAGAAAAATCTCCCGCACTGCCATCACCATGGCGCTGGTTATCCTCGCCTTCATCGCTATTTTCCGCGCCTGGGTCTATTACACCGAATCACCGTGGACGCGTGATGCACGCTTCAGCGCCGATGTGGTGGCGATCGCCCCTGACGTGGCCGGTCTTATCACGGCGGTCAACGTCCACGACAACCAGCTGGTGAAAAAAGATCAGGTTCTGTTCACCATCGACCAGCCTCGTTACCAGAAAGCACTGGAAGAGGCGGAAGCGGACGTGGCCTATTACCAGGCGCTGGCTGCGGAGAAACGTCGCGAAGCTGGCCGCCGTAACCAGCTTGGCGTTCAGGCAATGTCCCGTGAAGAGATTGACCAGTCCAACAACGTGCTGCAAACCGTGCTACACCAGCTGGCGAAAGCGCAGGCAACGCGCGATCTGGCGAAGCTCGATCTGGAGCGCACCGTGATCCGCGCACCGTCTGATGGCTGGGTGACCAACCTGAACGTCTACGCCGGGGAATTCATTACCCGCGGCTCAACCGCCGTGGCGCTGGTTAAACAGAACTCCTTCTACGTGCTCGCCTATATGGAAGAGACCAAGCTGGAGGGTGTACGTCCAGGGTATCGCGCGGAGATCACGCCGCTGGGCAGCAATCGCGTCTTTAAAGGCACCGTCGACAGCGTCGCCGCAGGGGTGACTAACTCCAGCAGCTCTAACGATGCTAAAGGGATGGCGACGGTAGATTCCAACCTCGAGTGGGTGCGTCTGGCCCAGCGCGTGCCGGTGCGCATCCACCTGGACGAGCAGCAGGGAAATCTGTGGCCTGCGGGTACCACGGCGACGGTGGTGATTACCGGTGAAAAAGATCGGGATGCCAGCCAGGACTCGTTCTTCCGTAAAATCGCCCACCGTCTGCGCGAGTTTGGTTAATCGCTATGGGCATCTTTTCCATCGCCAGCCAACACATTCGCTTCGCCGTGAAGCTGGCGTGTGCCATTGTGCTGGCGCTGTTTGTTGGCTTTCACTTCCAGCTTGAAACCCCTCGCTGGGCGGTGCTGACGGCTGCGATTGTCGCGGCGGGCCCGGCCTTTGCTGCGGGTGGGGAACCCTATTCAGGCGCGATCCGCTATCGCGGGATGTTGCGTATCATCGGGACGTTTATCGGCTGTTTCGCGGCGCTCACCATTATTATTCTGATGATCCGCACGCCGCTGCTGATGCTGATGGTCTGCTGTATCTGGGCGGGCTTTTGCACCTGGATCTCGTCTCTGGTGAAAGTGGAGAACTCCTACGCCTGGGGGCTGGCGGGCTATACCGCGCTGATTATTATCATCACCATCCAGTCCGAGCCGCTGCTGGCTCCGCAGTTTGCGGTGGAGCGATGCAGCGAGATTGTCATTGGTATTGTCAGTGCAATCGTCGCTGACCTGCTGTTCTCCCCGCGCTCTATCAAGCAGGAAGTTGACCGTGAGCTTGACGCGCTGATTGTCGCTCAGTACCAGCTGATGCAGCTCTGCATCAAGCACGGCGACAGCGAAGAGGTGGATAAAGCCTGGAGCGGGTTGGTTCGCCGCACGCAGGCGCTGGAGGGGATGCGCAGCAATCTCAATATGGAGTCCTCGCGCTGGGCTCGCGCGAATCGTCGCCTGAAGGCCCTCAACACCGTCTCTCTGACGCTGATTACCCAGGCATGTGAAACCTATCTGATTCAGAACACCCGGCCGGAAGCGGTCACCGATACCTTCCGCGAACTGTTCGCCGAGCCGGTGGAAACGGTGCAGGATGTGCACAAGCAGCTGAAGCGTATGCGCAGGGTGATCGCCTGGACAGGGGAGCGCGACACGCCGGTAACCATCTACACTTGGGTCGGCGCCGCGACGCGCTACCTGCTGCTGAAGCGCGGCGTGATCGGGAATACCAAAATCAGCGCGGCGGAAGAAGAGGTGCTGCAGGGCGAAGTGGTGATCAAGGCGGAATCCGCCGAGCGCCATCACGCCATGGTCAACTTCTGGCGTACCACGCTGGCCTGTATGCTCGGCACGCTGTTCTGGCTGTGGACGGGCTGGACGTCCGGCAGCGGCGCGATGGTGATGATTGCCGTCGTGACCGCACTGGCGATGCGTCTGCCTAACCCGCGAATGGTCGCCATTGATTTCCTCTACGGCACCATTGCCGCCCTGCCGATAGGCGCGCTCTATTTTCTGGTCATCATCCCGTCTACCCAGCAGAGCATGCTGCTGCTCTGTATTAGTCTGGCGGTAATGGCGTTCTTTATCGGCATTGAAGTACAAAAGCGGCGCCTGGGATCGCTGGGGGCGCTGGCAAGTACGATTAACATCATCGTGCTCGATAACCCGATGACCTTCCATTTCAGCCAGTTCCTCGACAGCGCGTTAGGTCAGCTGGTGGGCTGTTTCCTGGCCATGATGGTGATACTTCTGGTTCGGGATAACTCGCAGGCAAGAACGGGCCGCGTGCTGCTGAACCAGTTCGTGTCGGCTGCCGTGTCGTCGATGACAACCAATACCGCGCGCCGTAAAGAGAACCACCTGCCCGCGCTCTACCAGCAGCTGTTTTTACTGCTGAACAAGTTCCCGGGCGATATCGCGAAGTTCCGCCTGGCGTTAACCATGATCATCGCGCACCAGCGTCTGCGTAACGCGCCCGTGCCGATCAACGACGATCTGTCGGCCTGGCACCGCCAGCTGCGTCGTACCGCCGATCACGTGCTTTCCGCCAGCAGCGATGACAAACGACGTCGTTACTTTACGCAGCTGCTTGAAGAGCTCGATATCTACCAGGAGAAGCTAAAGCACTGGGAAGCACCGCCTCAGGTGACCGAGCCGGTAGGACGGCTGGTGTTTATGCTGCATCGCTACCAGAATGCCCTCACGGATAACTGACTGAAGTAAAAAACCGACGCCAAAAGCGTCGGTTTTTTTGTGGCTATACTTATTCCAGCACGTTCTTACATTTCAGGAAGGGAGGACACATGACGACCCAGGCGCTTCAGGATCACATCCTTTTTCAGACCGGTTATCTGGTCAACGGAATCTGGAAAACGCTGGACACGACGTTCGATGTACTTAACCCCGCGACCGGGGAAGTCATCGCGAAAGTGGCCAAAGCGGGTAAAGCACAAACCGAAGACGCTATCGCAGCGGCCACCAAAGCCTTCCCGGCCTGGCGTGCCAAAACCGCAAAAGAGCGTTCGGCGATTCTCTACCGCTGGTACGAACTGATTATTGAGAATAAAAGCTGGCTCGGGCGGTTAATGACCACCGAACAGGGCAAACCCCTGAAAGAGGCTGAGGGAGAAGTCGAGTACGCCGCCAGCTTTATCCAGTGGTTTGCCGAAGAAGCCAAACGCGCCAACGGTGAAATTATTCCGCCGATCAAACCCGGCTCACGCATTCTGGCGACCCGTGAACCCATTGGTGTGGTCGCGGCGATTACGCCGTGGAACTTCCCAATGGCCATGCTCACCCGCAAGTTAGGCCCGGCGCTGGCAGCAGGATGTACCGGGGTGATCAAACCGGCCAATAACACACCGCTCAGTGCCTTTGCGCTGCTTACCCTGGCAAAACAGGCCGGCGTACCCGACGGCGTGCTCAACGCCGTGGCCGGGAATACGCATGAAATCAGCGATGCGATTATGGCAAGCCGGGACGTGCGTAAAATCTCCTTTACGGGTTCAACCTCCGTCGGCAAAACGCTGGTGCGTAACGCCGCAGAAACCATGAAGAAAGTCTCGATGGAGCTGGGGGGAAATGCTCCTTATATCGTTTTTGAGGATGCGGATATCGACGCAGCGGTTAAGGGGGCGATCGCCAACAAGTTCCGCAATGCCGGGCAGGTCTGCGTCAGCGTGAACCGTTTTTATATTCAGGAAACCGTCTACGACAAATTTGTTAATAAACTTGCCGATGCGGTGAATGGGCTGAAGGTGGGCAATGGTCTTGACGAAGGGGTGGTCGTCGGGCCGCTGATTGAACCTTCTGCGGTCAACAAGGTGCGTGAGCATGTCGACGATGCCGTTGCCCGGGGCGCAACCGTATTGGCTGGGGGTAAGCCCCATCCGCTTGGTGGGAATTTCTGGATGCCAACCGTACTGGGCGACTGCCATGAAGGCATGAAGCTGGCAGAAGAAGAGACGTTTGGCCCGGTGGCAGCGTGCTTCCGTTTCACCTCGGAAGATGAAGTTATCCAGCGCGCCAACAACACGCCCTATGGGCTGGCGGCTTACTTCTATACCCAGAATCTCTCACGGGTCTTCCGCGTTTCACAGGCAATCGAGAGCGGGATGATTGGCATTAACGAGTGTGCCGTCTCCACGGAACTCGGGCCCTTTGGCGGCGTAAAAGAGTCAGGTCTTGGACGAGAGGGCTCCGTGCTGGGGCTGGAAGAGTATCTGGAAGTTAAAACCCTGCATATTGGGGGATTATAATAGACAGGGCGGCATCTGCCGCTCGCCTGGACTGGGTGGCTGGCAATGAAAACCTATACGTTTGATTTTGACGAGATCGACAGTCAGGAAGACTTCTACCGTGAATTTATCCGGGTGTTTGATCTTGAACGGGAAAGCGTGACGAATCTGGATACGCTGTGGGACGTGGTGACCGGCAGCCTGCTGCCGCTACCGCTGGAAATTGAGTTCATCCATTTGCCCGATAAGCTTCGCAGACGTTTTGGCGCGCTGATATTACTTTTCGATGAAGCGGAAGAAGAGCTTGAAGGGCAGCTGCGCTTTAACGCGCGGCATTGAATCAAAAAAAAGCCCCTGACCATGAGGCCAGGGGCAAGTCGTATGATGAGATACGACGAGGGTTTATTTATACAGCTCTGCCGTTGCATGCCAGTGGTCACCCTGATTCAGTTCGGTGACGCGATAGCTGCTGGCGCCTGCTTTTTCAGCTTTGGCGGCAAGTTCGTGACGAATATCCATCGGGGAACCGGTGACTGACGTCACGGATACGCTGCCCATTGGCTGCAGATTTTGTGCCTGGTCGGCATTCACCTGCTGTACGGCTGCACTTGCGCCGAAAGAGAGAACGGATGCCAGACCGAGGGTTGCGATGATCAATTTGGTTTTCATAGTCTTTACTCCTGAATAGGGTTTTTTACTCAACGGCGAGAAGGGTTGAACCGCTATTTTTATGCCTGGTGCCGTTGAGGGGAGATTTACGTTTTCAGTTATTACTAAAACTTATTTGTACAGCTCAGCGGTGGCGTGCCAGTGGTCACCAGAACGCGCTTCGATGATGCGATAGGATGACGCACCCTGTTCTTCCGCTTTTTTGTTCAGCATCTCACGCATGTCCATTGGCGATGTGCCGACCGCGCCGACAGAAACCGTACCGATGGCCTGGCGGGATTGCGCCTGGTCAGCATTGATAGAGTCGGCAGCGAAAGCACCGAATGACAGGACAGACAGGACGCTCAGCGCCGCTACAGTTGATTTGATTTTCATGATTCTTACCTCGTCGAATTTTTTAGTGGGGTCTTGTTTCGTGACCCTCATCACAAAATCAAGTATACACTAATAACGGTAAAAATTAATACCAGACTAATGGTTTCTATTGTTATTACGTGTTAACCAGACTATTTTTTATAACCAAATTGCATAATATTGGGTGTTTTTTGTTCGATTGTGGTGGTTATATCTAATTAAATCATATGGATAGTAGCTTTTGATTTTTTGTGCGATTTTTTGATTTAGCATTCACCAGATGAATGTTAATGGGTGGTAAAAAGCACTATTTGTCAAAGTGAAGGGCAGTAGAAAAGAGGGGGAAACGCAGCGTAAGCAGAACGATCCCCGTAGCGACGCTACGGGGAGAGGGGATTAGAGTTCCTGTTCGAACAGAACCAGAATCGCTTCGTGGAGATCTTTCACGGAGAAACCGCTGGCTGGTGTGGTAAAGATGGTGTCATCGCCGGCGATAGTCCCCAGGATCCCCTCCGTTTTACCCAGCGAGTCCAGCATGCGGGCAATCAGCTGTGCGGCGCCAGGGCTTGTGTGGATCACCACTACGGCGTCGTTATGATCGATATCCAGAACCAGATTTTTGAGCGGGCTGGAGGTGGTCGGCACGCCAAGTTCTGCCGGCAGGCAATAGACCATCTCCATCTTGGCGTTACGGGTACGCACCGCGCCAAATTTCGTTAACATGCGGGAGACTTTCGACTGATTGATGTTATCGAAGCCTTGTTCCTGCAGCGCCTGAACAATTTCTCCCTGAGAACTGAATTTCTCTTCTTTGAGTAGCGCCTTAAACGCCTTTACTAATTCTTCTTGCTTAGACGAGCTTCGCATAAGTCACCCGGAATATGACGATAGAAACAACATTATTATGCATGTGGATGAATTTTTATGCAAATTATCTACCCAGCGCCAGGCTGAAATAATGTTATGAAAGGGAGTGATTTTATCAGATTTCGTTATCAGAAAACATGCCTGGGTCACGCCGCGCAAATAAGCTTAAAAGTAAATTAAATGTTATCAAAATGATGTTGTTTTGGTGGCGGGGCAGGGTGTATTGTAACCACCTCTTAATGCGTTGCCATTTGTCGTCAGATAGCCTTCTGATGAGAGATAAAATCGCGTGACCTCAAATTCTTTAGCTACGAAAATTGTAATTATTTACTTGCTGAATTATGGTCGCCGCAACGGATTTACAGATACTTAAGTTAACCATAATAAGGAGTTTAGGATGAAAGTCGCAGTCCTCGGCGCTGCTGGTGGTATCGGCCAGGCGCTTGCCCTACTACTGAAAACCCAACTGCCTTCAGGCTCAGAACTCTCCCTGTACGATATTGCTCCGGTAACCCCAGGTGTGGCGGTTGACCTGAGCCACATCCCGACCGCTGTAAAAATCAAAGGCTTCTCCGGTGAAGATGCACGTCCTGCACTGCAGGGTGCTGACGTGGTGCTGATTTCTGCAGGCGTGGCGCGTAAGCCAGGCATGGATCGTTCAGACCTGTTCAACGTCAACGCGGGCATCGTGAAAAACCTGGTGCAGCAGATTGCAGAAATCTGCCCGAAAGCATGCATCGGTATCATCACTAACCCGGTGAACACTACCGTGGCTATCGCGGCAGAAGTGCTGAAGAAAGCCGGTGTTTACGACAAAAACAAACTGTTCGGCGTGACCACGCTGGATATCATCCGTTCCAACACCTTTGTTGCTGAGCTGAAAGGCAAACAGCCAACAGAAGTGGAAGTGCCGGTCATTGGCGGTCACTCTGGCGTCACCATCCTGCCTCTGCTGTCGCAGATCCCAGGCGTGAGCTTCACCGAGCAGGAAGTGGCTGACCTGACTAAACGCATCCAGAACGCGGGCACCGAAGTGGTGGAAGCGAAGGCGGGTGGCGGTTCTGCAACCCTGTCTATGGGCCAGGCAGCTGCGCGTTTTGGCCTGTCACTGGTTCGCGCTCTGCAGGGCGAGAAAGGCGTTGTTGAATGCGCTTACGTTGAAGGCGATGGCGAACACGCTCGCTTCTTCTCTCAACCGCTGCTGCTGGGTAAAAACGGTATCGAAGAGCGTAAATCCATTGGTACGCTGAGCGCGTTTGAACAACACGCGATGGAAGGTATGCTGGATACGCTGAAGAAAGATATCACCCTGGGTGAAGAGTTCGTTAACAAGTAAAACGAACCGTCTTCTGGCAAAAAAAACGGAGCTTATCGCTCCGTTTTTTTATGCTTGTCAGTTAGTGGCCGGATATTCCTGAATCGTCACATGCAGCGTCAGTTTCTTATCGTTGCGCATGACTTCAACAGGGATGATAGAGCCCGGACGAATCTCTGCCACCTGGTCCATCGTTTCCAGCGCAGAGACCGCTGGCGTGCCGTTGACCGACACAATGACGTCATTAACCTGAATACCCGCATTAGCAGCCGGACCACCAGGCGACACTTCATTCACCACAATCCCCTGAATCTGATCGATACCGCCGCCCTGGGTATGCATCGGTGCAATTTCGCGCCCGCCGATACCGATATAGCCGCGAATCACGCGTCCGTCGCGGATCAGCTTATCCATGATCTTGGTCGCCAGCTGGAACGGAATGGCAAAGCCGATCCCTTCCGGCGTCTCACCGTCGTTACTCTTATCGAACGAGAGGGTGTTGATGCCCATCAGTTCGCCCAGCGAGTTGACCAGCGCCCCGCCGGAGTTACCGTGGTTGATGGAGGCATCGGTTTGCAGGAAGTTCTGCCGCCCGGAGGGGTTGAGGCCAATACGACCGGTCGCACTAATAATCCCCTGGGTGATGGTCTGACCCAGGTTGTAAGGGTTACCAATCGCCAGGACGACGTCACCAATATGCGGGGTACGTTTACGGTTGATCGGGATGACCGGCAAACCGCCCGTGGCGTTAATTTTCAGCACGGCCAGATCGGTCAGGCTGTCAGAACCAACGAGTAACGCCTCAAATACGCGGCCATCCTGCAGGGCGACGATGATCTGGTCGGCATCGTTAATCACGTGCTTGTTGGTAATAATGTAGCCGCGCTCGTCCATGATTACGCCGGAGCCGAGAGTACGGATCTCCAGCTGGTTGTGGGCTGAGGTGTTCAGACCACGGTTATAGACGTTAACCACGGCAGGTGCGGCACGGCGGACGGCCTGGTTATAGGTGGCTGGCGTTTCATCCGTGCTATCGAACTGGGGAGCCGACAGTTTATTGAACTGACGTATAGACGGCAGCGCCAGCAGCAGCAGGCCAGCGACAATCAAACCGATGACAATAGAACGTAAGAGCTTTAAAAGCATGATGCGCGTGTCGTTAAAAAAGGAACGATTTGCAGCATAACATGAGTTATCCGGACATCACACGCAGCGGTGATGTCCGGGTCACAAATGCTTAGCGCAACAGTATATAGATGGACTCATTGCCACGCATGACCTGCAGGGCAATAACCGCCGGTTTACTTTCCAGCAACTTGCGCAGTTCGGCAATGGACTGCACGCGATTGCGGTTTACGCTAATGATCACGTCATCCTGATGCAATCCGGCCTGTGCGGCAGGGCTGCTCTTCTCGACGGTGTCGATGCGAATGCCTTTCGTACCGTCTTTCAGCTGCCCATCGCTCAACGTAGCCCCTTGCAGGGCCGGGGCGATAAGCTCCGCACTGGCAGAGGAAGAGGTGCTCTTATCCAGCGTGACTTCAACGTCCAGCGGCTTACCGTCACGTATCAGGCCCAGCTTCACTTTGGCACCGGGTTCGGTGGTGGCAATCCGCGAGCGCAGTTCGGCAAAGCTGCTCAGCGGCTTGTCGTTCAGGCTGACGATCACATCACCCGATTTCACGCCCGCTTTTGCCGAGCCGGAGTTTGGCAGCACTTCACTGACAAACGCCCCGCGCTGTACGTTGATGTTGAACGCTTTTGCAATATCCGCGCTCATCTCCATACCTTTAATACCCAGCAGCCCGCGTTTGACTTCGCCAAACTGAATGAGCTGTTGAGAGAGGGTTTTGGCCATATTGCTGGGGATAGCAAAACCGATCCCGATGCTGCCGCCGCCCGGGGCCAGAATCGCCGTGTTAATCCCTATCAGCTCGCCGTTAAGGTTGAGCAATGCCCCGCCGGAGTTCCCACGGTTGATGGAGGCATCGGTCTGGATAAAGTTTTCCAGCCCTTCCAGATTGAGGCCGCTGCGTCCCAGCGCGGAGACGATCCCGGAAGTCGCGGTCTGCCCTAAGCCAAAGGGGTTGCCCACGGCGACGGCAAAATCGCCGACGCGCAGTTTGTCGGAGTCCGCGATGGCAATCTGGGTCAGGTTGCTCGGGTTTTGCACCTGCAACAGCGCGATGTCGCTCTGGTCATCTCCGCCGATCAGTTTAGCATCGAATTCGCGGCCATCGTTCAGCTGGACGCTGATTTTATCGGCCTGGCTGATGACATGATTGTTGGTCAGAATATAGCCTTTTGCCGCATCAATAATGACGCCAGAGCCCAGGCCTTCAAAAGGCTGCGCCTGCTGGTCGGGAGACTCATCGCCAAAATATTTTTTCAGTTCTTCAGGGACGCGTTGGCTTTGTACTGCGGTACCCTCAACCTGAACGCTGACGACCGCAGGCAACACTTTTTCCAGCATGGGTGCGAGGCTTGGAATGGCCGCCTGGCCAGGCACCTGGGTGGGGATGGCGGCGAATACAGGGACGGACGCCGAGAGAGATAACCCGACACTTAACGCGATAGCGCTCAACAGCTGGTTTTTTTTCTTCATCGATGTTGACTCTCGTAACCTGGAATAAAGGAAAAACGGCCCCAAAAACACGTTGATGTTATTGAATTTTAAACCGCTGAACAATGAGGTGTTTAACTAAATGATAGCTGGGGTCATCAAGAAAGGACGGGCGCAATCGCTGCGCCCGTAAAATAAATTCAGGTTGTGCGATTAATCGCGTTTTACACCGCCGCGCAGCAGGCCGGACGCGCCATCGGAATAGTCGCGAGGCATCTGAACGGGCGCCTGATCGTTACCGGCTTCAGAGTCAGCCAGACGGTTGCGGAACGGGTTGGTTTCCGCGGTCATTTCCGGCAGCAGGCTGCTGGAGCTTTTGGCCATATGTTGATACAGCTGACGATAGTCGGTCGCCATGTTGTCCAGCAGCTCGGCGCTACGGGCAAAATGGCTGACCAGCTCTTCACGATACTCTTCCAGCTCGGCTTTGTTCTTTTCCAGTTCGTACTGCAGTGACTGCTGCTGACGCAATTTGCGATTACCGAAACGCATGGCCACAGCACCGATAACGATGCCGACGACTAAACCGATTAGCGCATATTCCCAGGTCATGAACTTCTCCCGTTGTCTTGTTGTTCCGTAGGGTGTTGGCTCGGCTCCTGCCTGTGCCTGATAATGCCACTATAACCGCTATTTCCGTAGAAGTGGAATCCTGACGTATCATCGCGTAGTGTAGAACGGCCTTTTTTTCATCAGTCGCGTCTGCTGGTGAGCGTTAATTGAAGGAATAACAATAAGATTATGCAAAACCTGTCCCCTGCATCGCGATATCAACTGGCCCTAAACGAGGGCACTCATCAGCCGGATGACGTTCAACGTGAGGCGGTAAACCGTCTGGAGATGATTTATCAGGAGCTCACGGCAAAACCCGCTGAAGTCGAACAGAACGGTGGCCTAAAGGCGGCGTTTGGGCGGTTGCTCGGTAAAAAAGCGCCGCAGGCTCATGCGCCGGTGCGCGGTTTATATATGTGGGGCGGGGTCGGTCGCGGAAAAACCTGGCTGATGGACCTGTTCTATCTGAGCCTGCCGGGCGCACGCAAACAGCGCCTGCACTTCCATCGTTTTATGCTGCGGGTGCATGAAGAGCTGACCGCACTGCAGGGTAAAAGCGATCCGCTGGAGATTGTGGCCGACAGGTTCAAGGCGGAAACCGACGTGCTCTGCTTCGATGAGTTTTTTGTGTCTGACATCACCGATGCCATGCTGTTAGGTGGCCTGATGAAAGCGCTATTTGCCCGCGGAATCACGCTGGTGGCCACGTCGAATATCCCGCCGGATGAGCTCTATCGTAACGGCCTGCAGCGGGCACGCTTCCTGCCCGCCATCGACGCCCTCAAGCAGCACTGCGACATCATGAACGTCGATGCCGGTGTCGATTATCGTCTGCGAACCCTGACACAGGCGCACCTCTGGCTTTCGCCGTTAAATGCAGAGACCACCCGCGAGATGGATAAGCTTTGGCTGGCGCTGGCGGGGGCAAAACGCGATCACACCCCGGAACTCGAGATTAACCATCGTCCGCTGCCCACTCTTGGCGTCGAAAACCAAACGCTGGCGGTCTCCTTTACGACGCTCTGCGTGGATGCCCGCAGCCAGCACGACTACATTGCGCTTTCGCGTCTGTTCCACACCGTGATGGTGCTGGATGTACCGGTGATGACGCGGCTGATGGAGAGCGAAGCACGGCGCTTCATTGCGCTGGTGGACGAGTTTTATGAGCGCCACGTCAAGCTGGTGGTCAGCGCCGAGGTACCTTTATATGAGATTTACCAGGGCGAGCGGCTGAAGTTTGAATTCCAGCGCTGCCTGTCGCGCCTGCAGGAGATGCAGAGCGAGGAATACCTGAAGCTGGAGCATATGCCGTAACAAACGTCACCCTCTCCCTGTGGGAGAGTGGCTGGGGGGGAGGGCACCAGACGTTAATAAATGCCACCCTCTCCCTGTGGGAGAGGGGCCGGGGGTGAGGGCACCAGACCGCACAATACTTAACCCCGAAAAACCCATTCCAAATCACATTTAAGGGTCGATCTTTGACCTCAACTTCTCTATAATCTTGCGACCCCACGTTACGAGAAGGTTTTTTTCCCGAAACTTTCTATGTGTCGGCATTAGCTATTCGAAGGGGTAGGTTTGCCGGACTTTGTCGTGTGAACCTCAACTGACTAAACGTTTGGGTGTTCACCAACGTGTAACTTATTATTTGGGTAAGCTTTTAATGAAAACTTTTACAGCTAAACCAGAAACCGTACAGCGCGACTGGTATGTTGTTGACGCGACCGGTAAAACTCTGGGCCGTCTGGCTACTGAACTGGCTCGTCGCCTGCGCGGTAAGCACAAAGCGGAATACACTCCGCACGTTGATACCGGTGATTACATCATCGTTCTGAACGCTGATAAAGTTGCTGTAACCGGCAACAAGCGTACTGACAAAGTGTACTATCACCACACCGGCCACATCGGTGGTATCAAAGAAGCGACCTTTGAAGAGATGATTGCTCGCCGTCCTGAGCGTGTGATTGAAATCGCGGTTAAAGGCATGCTGCCAAAAGGCCCGCTGGGTCGTGCTATGTTCCGTAAACTGAAAGTTTACGCAGGCAACGAGCACAACCACGCGGCACAGCAACCGCAAGTTCTTGACATCTAATCGGGATTATAGGCAATGGCTGAAAATCAATACTACGGCACTGGTCGCCGCAAAAGTTCCGCAGCTCGCGTTTTCATCAAACCGGGCAGTGGTAAAATCGTAATCAACCAGCGTTCTCTGGAACAATACTTCGGTCGCGAAACTGCCCGCATGGTAGTTCGCCAGCCGCTGGAACTGGTTGACATGGTAGAAAAACTGGATCTGTACATCACCGTTAAAGGTGGTGGTATCTCCGGTCAGGCAGGTGCGATCCGTCACGGTATCACCCGCGCTCTGATGGAGTACGACGAATCTCTGCGTTCTGAACTGCGTAAAGCTGGCTTCGTTACTCGTGACGCGCGTCAGGTTGAACGTAAGAAAGTGGGTCTGCGTAAAGCACGTCGTCGTCCACAGTTCTCCAAACGTTAATCCATTCTGCTTACGCAGAACGATTGGCGAAAAACCCGCTTCGGCGGGTTTTTTTATGGATAATGCGCAGGTTATCCACAATCTCCATGCATATATCTTCTCTTTTTCCACATTTCCAGAATCCCCTCACCACAAAGCCATCAAAATCTGGTAAACTATCATCCAATTTTCTGCCCAAATATCGGTGAATACTCGATTTTTGTTCGTTTCTTGAACAATGTGTTTTCTCTGGGATGGGCGATACAACATCTGGCTGGCCCCTGTTGGGCTGGTAGCAGTAAAAATTCTGAATATACCTGGAGGTTTTCATGGCTGTCGCTGCCAACAAACGTTCGGTAATGACGCTGTTTTCTGGTCCTACTGACATTTATAGCCATCAGGTTCGTATCGTGCTGGCCGAGAAGGGTGTCAGTTTTGAGATCGAGCATGTGGAAAAGGATAACCCGCCTCAGGATCTGATCGATCTCAACCCGAGCCAAAGCGTACCGACGCTGGTGGATCGCGAGCTGACCCTGTGGGAATCCCGTATCATTATGGAATATCTGGATGAGCGTTTCCCGCATCCGCCACTGATGCCTGTTTACCCTGTCGCGCGTGGTGAAAGCCGCCTGTACATGCAGCGTATTGAAAAAGACTGGTACTCGCTGATGAACGTTATCGTCAGCGGTTCCGCTTCTGAAGCTGACGCTGCGCGTAAGCAGCTGCGTGAAGAGCTGCTGGCTATCGCCCCGGTGTTTGGTCAGAAGCCGTTCTTCCTGAGCGATGAGTTCAGCCTGGTGGATTGCTACCTGGCACCGCTGCTGTGGCGTCTGCCAACCCTGGGCGTAGAGTTCAGCGGTCCTGGCGCGAAAGAGCTGAAAGGCTATATGACTCGCGTATTTGAACGCGACTCTTTCCTGGCATCTTTAACTGAACCGGAACGTGAAATGCGTCTCGGCCGAGGCTAATGACTGTGGAAATGTCACAACTGACCCCACGCCGTCCGTATCTGCTGCGCGCCTTCTATGAATGGCTGCTGGATAACCAGCTCACGCCGCACCTGGTTGTGGATGTGACGTTGCCGGGCGTGCTGGTTCCAATGGAATACGCGCGTGACGGACAGATCGTACTGAACATTGCGCCGCGTGCGGTGGGTAACCTGGAGCTGGCAAACGATGAAGTGCGCTTCAACGCGCGTTTCGGCGGCGTTCCGCGTCAGGTTTCCGTACCTCTGGCAGCTGTGCTGGCTATCTACGCGCGTGAAAACGGTGCGGGTACCATGTTCGAGCCGGAAGCGGCGTATGATGAAGATGTTGCCAGCCTGAATGATGACAACGCATCCGATGAGCGCGAAAGCGACACGGTGATGTCACTGATTGATGGCGATAAACCCGATCATCACGACGACAATGACCCTGATGACGATCCGCCTCCGCGCGGTGGTCGTCCGGCTCTTCGCGTCGTGAAATAAAAAAACAGGCCCAATCGGGCCTGTTTTTTTTACACTTCCAGGTAGTTCAGTATACCGTCAGCCGCCTTGCGGCCTTCGGCAATCGCCGTCACCACCAGGTCAGAACCGCGAACGATATCGCCACCGGCGAAGATTTTCGGGTTGCTGGTCTGGAATGCGTTATCGCTGCCTTCTGGCGCAATCACGCGGCCCTGCGAATCCAGCTCAACGCTGTGCTTCGCCAGCCACTCCATGCTGTGAGGACGGAAACCGAACGCCATCACCACGGCATCGGCCGGGATCACGTGTTCAGAACCGGCGACGATTTCCGCACGACGACGGCCTTTCGCATCCGGTGCCCCCATCTCCGTGCGCGCCATCTTCACGCCGCTCACTTTACCGTTGGCATTCACTTCAATACCCAGAGGCTGGATGTTGAACTGGAACTCCACGCCCTCTTCACGCGCGTTTTTCACTTCGCGCTTAGAGCCCGGCATGTTCTCTTCGTCACGACGGTAGGCGCAGATCACGTGTGCCGCATTCTGACGAATGGAGGTACGCACGCAGTCCATCGCGGTATCACCGCCGCCCAGCACCACCACGCGTTTGCCTTCCATGCTGACGAAAGGCTCATCGGCGGTTTCGCCGTAGCCCATGATCTGCTTGGTGTTGGCAATCAGGAACGGCAGCGCGTCGTACACGCCCGGCGCGTCTTCGTTCTCCAGACCGCCGCGCATGGACTGATAGGTGCCCACGCCCAGGAACACGGCGTCGTAATCCTTCAGCAGGTCGTCGAGCTGCACGTCGCGGCCCACTTCCACGTTAAGTTTGAACTCAATGCCCATGCCGGTGAAGATTTCACGGCGACGGGTCATGACCTCTTTTTCCAGCTTGAAGGCCGGGATACCGAAGGTCAGCAGGCCGCCGATCTCCGGATGACGGTCAAAGACCACCGCCTTCACGCCGTTGCGGGTCAGCACGTCCGCACAGGCCAGGCCCGCCGGGCCCGCGCCGATGATCGCCACGCGCTTGTCGGTTTGCTTCACGCCGGTCATATCCGGACGCCAGCCCATCTCGAACGCTTTATCGTTGATATAGCGCTCGATGTTGCCGATGGTCACCGCGCCGAACTCGTCGTTCAGCGTACAGGAACCTTCGCACAGACGGTCCTGAGGACACACGCGGCCGCACACTTCCGGCAGGGTGTTGGTCTGGTGAGACAGCTCGGCGGCTTCAAAAATACGTCCTTCGTTGGCCAGCTTCAGCCAGTTCGGGATGTAGTTATGTACCGGGCATTTCCATTCGCAGTAAGGGTTACCGCAGGACAGGCAGCGGTCTGCCTGCGCTTTGGCCTGGCCCTCTGAAAACGGCTCGTAGATTTCAACAAATTCAATTTTGCGGATCTTCAGCGGTTTCTTTGGCGGATCAACACGCTGCAGGTCGATAAACTGGTATACGTTCTGGCTCATCTGAATTCCTTACTGCGCCTGCACGCGCAGCTCTGCTGCGCTACGACTACGGTGACCCAACAGGGCTTTAACATCGCTGGACTTCGGCTTAACCAGCGCGAATTTCGCAGAGAACGCCGGCCAGTTCGCCAGGATCTCTTCGCCGCGCGAAGAACCGGTATGCTGCACGTGTTCGGTGATCAAACCGCGCAGGTGTTCTTCGTGGATAGCCAGCGTATCAACGTCCAGCACTTCCACCAGCTCCGGGTTCACGCGTTTGCGGAACTCACCGTCTTCATCCAGGACGTAGGCAAAACCACCCGTCATGCCCGCGCCAAAGTTCACGCCGGTTTTACCCAGAACGCAAACAATCCCGCCCGTCATGTATTCACAACCGTTATCGCCAATGCCTTCCACCACGGTGATGGCACCGGAGTTACGCACCGCAAAACGCTCGCCCGCACGGCCTGCTGCGAACAGACGACCGCCGGTCGCGCCGTACAGGCAGGTGTTACCGATGATGCTGGCTTCATGGCTGCGGAAGGCTGAACCGACCGGAGGACGCACCGCCAGCAGACCGCCCGCCATGCCTTTGCCGACGTAGTCGTTGGCATCGCCGGTCAGGTAAAGCTCAACGCCGCCTGCGTTCCACACGCCGAAGCTCTGACCCGCGGTACCGCTGAAGTGCGCGGTAATCGGATCCGCCGCCAGCCCCTGGTCACCGTGCGTTTGCGCGATATAACCGGAAAGGGAGGCGCCCACGGAGCGGTCGGTGTTGCGGATATCAAACCAGAACGTTTTGCTCTGCTTGTCGTCCACGTACGGCTTCGCCTGCTGCAGCAGCTGTGCGTTCAGCACGCCGTTATCGAACGGCGGGTTGTTCTCGGTGCAGTAGACCGCTTTGCCCGGGTGCGGCTGCGCGGTTTCCAGCAGCTTAGACAGCTCCAGCTTCTGCTGCTTCGCCGTGAAGCCTTCCAGCTCTTTCAGCAGGTCGGTTCGGCCAATCAGGTCTACCAGACGCTTCACGCCCAGCTGCGCCATCAGCTCGCGGGTTTCGCGGGCGATGAACTCAAAGTAGTTGGTCACTTTGAACGGCAGGCCGTGATAGTGGTTCTTACGCAGCTTCTCGTCCTGGGTTGCAACGCCGGTTGCGCAGTTGTTCAGGTGGCAAATACGCAGGTATTTACAGCCCAGCGCGACCATTGGACCGGTACCGAAACCGAAGCTTTCCGCACCGAGGATCGCCGCCTTGATGATGTCGAGGCCGGTTTTCAGACCGCCGTCCACCTGCAGACGGATCTTATGACGCAGACCGTTAGCCACCAGCGCCTGCTGGGTTTCCACCAGGCCAAGCTCCCACGGACAGCCCGCATATTTCACGGAGGAGAGCGGGCTTGCACCGGTACCACCGTCATAACCGGCGATGGTGATGAGGTCCGCATAGGCCTTCGCCACGCCGGTCGCGATGGTGCCGACGCCCGGTTCGGAAACCAGCTTCACGGAGATCATCGCCTTCGGGTTGACCTGCTTCAGGTCGAAAATCAGCTGCGCTAAGTCCTCGATAGAGTAGATATCGTGGTGCGGCGGCGGGGAGATCAGCGTCACGCCCGGCACGGAATAGCGCAGTTTGGCGATGTACGGGGTAACTTTATCACCCGGCAGCTGGCCGCCTTCGCCCGGTTTCGCACCCTGAGCGACCTTAATCTGAATCACGTCGGCGTTGACCAGGTACGCTGGCGTTACGCCAAAGCGACCGGATGCCACCTGCTTGATGCGGGACACCTTGTTGGTACCGTAACGGGCCGGATCTTCACCGCCTTCGCCGGAGTTAGAGTTGCCGCCGATGCTGTTCATGGCTTCCGCCAGCGCTTCGTGGGCTTCCGGGCTCAGCGCGCCGATGGACATCGCCGCGGTGTCGAAGCGTTTGAACAGCTCGGATGCCGGCTCAACCTCGTCAATGCTGACCGCTTCATCACCCGGGTTCAGGGCAATGAGGTCGCGCAGCGTTGCCGCCGGACGGTTGTTCACCAGCTCAGCGTACTGCTGATAATCACGGTATTCGCCGCTCTGAACCGCCTGCTGCAGCGTACGCACCACGTCCGGGTTGTAGGCGTGGTATTCGCCGCCGTGAACGTATTTCAGCAGACCGCCCTGATCCAGCGGCTTACGTGCCAGCCAGGCGCGTTTGGACAGGTTCACCAGATCCTGCTGGAAGTCAGCAAAACCGGCGCCGCCGATGCGGCTGACCACGCCCTGGAAGCAGAGGTTGGCGACCTCGTCATGCAGGCCGACCGCTTCAAACAGCTTCGAGCAGCGGTAGGAGGCAATGGTCGAGATGCCCATTTTGGACATGATCTTGTACAGACCTTTGTTGATGCCGTTACGGTAGTTCAGCATCACCGCGCGGTAATCTTTGTCGATCGCGCGGGTATCCACCAGACGGGCCAGCGTTTCGTAGGCCAGGTACGGGTAGATCGCCGTCGCACCGAAGCCTAACAGCACGGCAAAGTGGTGCGGGTCGCGGGCGCTGGCGGTTTCCACAATGATGTTGGCGTCGCATCGCAGGCTCTTATCGACCAGACGCGTCTGGATAGCGCCCACCGCCATCGGGGCCGGTACCGGCAGACGGTTTTTCGCGATGTTGCGGTCGGACAGCACCAGCAGAACGGTACCGTTACGCACCATCTGTTCGGCTTTGTCACACAGCGCATTCACCGTCTCTTCGAGGCTCGCTTCGTTCACGTCGAAGGTAATATCGAGCGTGTCGGCGCGGTAGTGCTCCTCTTTCATGGTGGTAAGCTGTTTGAAATCGGAGTACAGCAGGATCGGCGATTTAAAGGTCAGGCGGTGTGCCTGGCCTTCGGCCTCGCAGAAGACGTTCATCTCGCGACCGATGCTGGTGGCCAGCGACATCACGTGCGCTTCACGCAGCGGGTCGATCGGCGGGTTGGTGACCTGCGCGAACTGCTGACGGAAGTAATCGTAAATGATGCGCGGCTGGCTGGAGAGCACGGCAAACGGGGTATCGTCACCCATCGAGCCGACCGCTTCCTGGCCGTTCTCACCGAGCACGCGGATGACGGAGTCCAGCTCTTCTGCGCTGTAGTTAAACTGCTTCTGATAGCTTGCGAGGGTATCGTCGTCCAGCTCGCGGCTGCCCACTTCTTCGTCCGACAGATCTTCGAACGGCACCAGACGACGCACGTTCTTCTCCATCCACTCTTTGTACGGATGGCGGCTTTTCAGATCGTTGTCGGTTTCGGCGGAGTGCAGGATGCGCCCACCGCGGGTGTCGATTACCATCAGCTCGCCCGGACCGACGCGGCCTTTCTCGACCACTTCGTCAGGCTGGTAATCCCAGATACCGACTTCAGAGGCGCAGGTGATGAGCTTGTCTTTGGTGATGACGTAGCGCGCCGGACGCAGACCGTTACGGTCCAGGTTACAGGCGGCAAAACGGCCGTCGGACATGACGATGCCCGCCGGGCCGTCCCACGGCTCCATGTGCATGGAGTTGAAGTCGAAGAACGCGCGCAGCTCAGGATCCATATCCGGGTTGTTCTGCCAGGCCGGTGGCACGAGCAGACGCATGGCGCGCACGATATCCATCCCGCCCGCCAGCAGCAGTTCCAGCATGTTATCCATCGAGCTGGAGTCAGAGCCGGTTTCGTTCACGAACGGTGCGGCATCGTGCAGATCGGGGATCAGTGGCGTCTGGAACTTATAGGTACGGGCGCGGGCCCACTGGCGGTTACCGGTGATGGTGTTGATCTCGCCGTTGTGCGCCAGGTAGCGGAACGGCTGAGCCAGCGGCCAGCGTGGAACGGTGTTGGTGGAGAAGCGCTGGTGGAACAGGCAAATGGCCGATTCCAGACGCAGGTCCGCCAGGTCCAGGTAGAAGCGCGGCAGGTCAGCCGGCATACACAGACCTTTATAGATGTTCACCAGGTTAGAGAGGCTACAGACGTAGAACTCTTTATCGTCCTGGAGACGTTTTTCAATACGGCGGCGGGCAATAAACAGACGGCGTTCCATATCACGCGGACGCCAGCCCGCAGGCGCGTTGACGAAAATCTGTTCAATACGAGGCAGCGAGGAGAGGGCGATTTCACCGAGTACCCCTTCGTTGGTTGGCACATTGCGCCAGCCGACAATCGACAGGGTTTCACGCTGAAGTTCTTCTTCGACGATGCGGCGTGAGGCGGCAGCCTTTTCAGGATCCTGATTCAGGAACAGCATGCCGACAGCGTAGTTTTTGGCTAAACGCCAGCCGCGCTCTTCCGCCACGATGCGGAAGAAACGATCCGGTTTTTGTAGCAGCAGGCCGCAACCGTCGCCGGTTTTACCATCGGCAAGGATGGCGCCACGGTGCTGCATACGGGCCAGTGCGTGAATAGCAGTACGCACTACCTTGTGGCTAGGTTCGCCTTCTATGTGGGCGATCAGGCCGAAACCACAGTTATCCTTCTCAAGGGATTTATCGTACAACATATCAGTGAACCTCCCCAGGCTCGTCGGGCTTCCCACTGAACTTTACCGTGGCGCACAGGCACAGAAAGAGCATGGCGACGGGGTTTGCGTTTCATACGCGGACCTCGCATTCGCCCTCTTTTTCATCCTTTCGCGCAGGTAAACAAGTTTGAGGACTTGCTTCAGAGGGAATCTCAATTACTGCATAAATATGATGAGCAGGCCGCTCATCCAGAAAGCTTCCAGCGGATTTCCAACTTATCGGGAATTGGTACACAGGTCAAATGGCATTCTTATTTATACAAAAATGTGCTAAAGAGAGTTTATCTAATTGTAATTAAACGATATTTAACTATATTTACATTGATTATATGCCCTGACAGGACGTAGCGGAGTGTGATCTGACTCACTATATGTAAGCGGTATTATCAATGTAGCGTGCTGAATAGCGGTTTTATAGCAGAATAATAATCTGGCATTGTCTTCAAACCCGCATAAAGTCACTGTTTTTCAGTGATGGCGCTATAAATGAAAAAAACAATCAGAACATAAGGAAAAGTAATCACGAGTAGCGTGAATGAAATTGCAGTAATCCTGAGTATTTATTCATATAGATAAAGGCCATCCAGGGCGATTGATCCAGGTCATCGCCGACAGAGGCTAAAAGTGGCAGGCTTGTCCCCTTTCTTCGGGACGGTCTATCAGATTATGCAGTTACAGAAATTAGTCAATATGTTTGGTGGGGATCTTTTGCAGCGGTACGGGCAAAAGGTTCACAAGCTGACGCTGCACGGCGGGTTTAGCTGCCCGAATCGTGATGGCACCATCGGGCGCGGCGGCTGCACCTTCTGTAACGTTGCGTCCTTTGCTGACGAAGCCCAGCAGCATAAATCTATCGCGGAACAGCTTGCCCATCAGGCCAGCCTGGTGAACCGCGCGAAGCAATATCTGGCCTATTTCCAGGCCTACACCAGCACGTGGGCGGAGGTGCAGGTGCTGCGCTCTATGTATCAGCAGGCCGTCAGCCAGGCTAACATCGTTGGGCTGTGCGTGGGCACGCGCCCGGACTGCGTGCCGGACGCGGTGCTGGACCTGCTCAGCGAGTACAAAGAACAAGGCTACGAGATCTGGCTGGAGCTGGGCCTGCAAACCGCGCACGACAAAACCCTGCACCGTATTAACCGTGGCCATGATTTCGCCTGCTACCAGCGCACCACGCGCCTGGCCCGTGAGCGCGGGCTGAAGGTCTGTTCGCACCTGATTGTTGGGTTACCCGGTGAAGGTCAACAGCATGGTCTTGAAACGCTGGAAAAGGTGGTTGAGACCGGCGTGGACGGCATTAAGCTGCACCCGCTGCATATCGTGAAGGGAAGCATTATGGCGAAAGCCTGGGAAGCGGGGCGGTTAAACTGTATTGCGCTTGAGGACTATTCAGTGACGGCGGGGGAGATGATTCGCCACACGCCGCCGGAAATCGTCTACCACCGCATCTCCGCCAGCGCCCGCCGTCCAACGCTTCTGGCACCGCTATGGTGTGAAAACCGCTGGACGGGGATGGTGGAAATCGACCGCTATCTGCAGGAGCACGGTGTGCAGGGTTCGGCGCTGGGCCGCCCGTGGGTTCCCCGTCTACCGGCGACGGCCGCCTAACAGACTCCCCAGCATGCCGCGCACGATCTGATTGGTGACCTGTCGCGCCGCGCTTTTCGCCATGGTCTGTACCACGCCGTCGCGCTTGCCGCCGCGCGGCCCGGTGCTGCCGAACAGAATGTCTTTGAGCCCACCGAGAATGCCGTCATCCACGGCGACTGATTGCCCTTTAGCGGCAGGTGCATCCTGCGATTCCGTTGTCGCCTGGACCCCTTTTTGCAGCATCTCGAACGCGGACTCGCGATCCACCTCGTCTTCGTATTTCCCGTAAACCGGAGAGTGGTTAATCAGGCCGTTGCGCTCATCGTCGGTCACCGGCCCCATGCGCGAGCAGGGGGCAATCACCATGGCGCGTTCCACCACGGACGGGCTGCCCTTCGGATCGAGGAACGAGATCAGCGCTTCACCGGTGCCTAACGCCTGAATCGCCGCTTCGGTATCAAAGGCCGGATTGGCGCGCATGGTTTGCGCGGCGGCTTTCACCGCTTTCTGATCTTTCGGCGTAAAGGCGCGCAGGGCATGCTGCACGCGGTTGCCGAGCTGCCCGAGCACGTTGTCGGGGATATCCGACGGGTTTTGCGAGACAAACCAGACGCCGACGCCTTTGGAGCGGATCAGGCGGATAACCTGTTCGATCTTATCCAGCAGTACCTGAGGTGCATCGTTAAACAGCAGATGCGCTTCGTCAAAGAAGAACACCAGCTTCGGTTTTTCCAGATCGCCTGCTTCGGGTAATTGTTCATAGAGTTCGGAGAGCATCCACAGCAGGCTGGCGGCGTAGAGTTTCGGCATCTGGTAGAGCTTCTCTGAGCTCAGGATGTTAATAATACCTTTGCCACTGCTGTCGGTGCGCATCCAGTCTTTGATATCCAGCATGGGTTCACCGAAGAAATGTTCAGCGCCCTGTTGCTCAAGCGTCAGTAGCCCACGCTGAATGGCGCCCACCGAGGCGCTGCTGATGTTGCCGTACTGGTTCTGGAAGGATTTGGCGTTATCGCCGATGTACTGCGTAATGGCGCGCAGATCTTTGAAATCAAGCAGCAGCAGCCCCTGATCGTCGGCAATGCGGAAGATAATATTCAGCACGCCGGACTGCACGTCGTTGAGGTTAAGCAGACGGGCCAGCAGCAGCGGGCCAAGATCGGAGACGGTGGCGCGCACCGGATGGCCTTTCTCACCAAAAATATCCCACACCACCACCGGATTGTTATGCGGCGTCCAGTCCGTGATGCCAATATTTTTCAGCCGTTCGAGCAGTTTTTCAGAGGCCGCTCCTTCCTGAGCCACACCGGTTAAATCGCCTTTTACGTCAGCCATAAAGACCGGTACGCCAATCTCCGAAAGCGACTCCGCCAGCTTTTGCAGGGTGACGGTTTTCCCCGTCCCGGTCGCGCCGGTGATCAGACCGTGGCGGTTCGCCATCGCGGGCAGTAAATAGAGCTCTTTTTCCAGAGTCCGGGCAATTAACAATGGTGTACTCATGATGCGCTTCCTCTCTTAGTCCTGGGTGGAGTATAGGCAACCTGATAGCAATTTGGTTGAGTAAATTCCTGACTTTGCGGCGCATTATCCAGCGCGGACTATGCTTTTGCATACGGTTCACAAAATAGTGGGAAACTATGTCCAGATTCTTCTTTAACGATCGCAAACAGCTGGTCAACGATGCCATTGAAGGCATACTGCTTTCTGCGCCACATGCCAATCTCGTCAAGCTTGATATCGATCCGGCCATCAGGATCGTCGCACGCGGTGACTGGGACAAAAGCCGCGTGGCGGTGATCTCCGGCGGCGGCTCAGGCCACGAACCCGCACACGCCGGGTTTGTCGGCAAAGGGATGCTGACGGCGGCAGTGTGCGGCGATCTGTTTGCCTCGCCGAGCGTGGATGCGGTGCTGAATGCCATTGTGGCGGTCACGGGCGATCGCGGCTGTCTGCTGATCGTCAAAAACTACACCGGCGACCGCCTGAACTTTGGTCTGGCGGCCGAAAAGGCCAAGCGCTATGGCCTGAAGGTGGAGATGGTGATTGTGGCAGACGATATCGCGCTGCCGGATAACAAGCAGCCGCGCGGTATTGCCGGTACGGCACTGGTGCACAAGATTGCGGGCTATGCGGCGGAGCAGGGGAAATCGCTGAGCGAGGTGCGGGATATTGCGCAACAGGCCTGCGATAACCTCTGGAGCCTGGGCGTTGCGATGCAAACCTGTAATCTGCCGGGCAGCGACGATGAAGAGGGGCGCATTAAGCAAGGCCACGTCGAGCTGGGTCTGGGCATTCACGGCGAGCCCGGCGCTTCCGTCGTAGATACGCAGAACAGCAAAGCGATTATCGACACGCTGGTGACGCCGCTACGCGCGCAGGCGGGAGAGGGGCGCTTTGCGGTATTGATTAACAATCTTGGCGGCGTATCGGCGCTGGAGATGGCGCTGCTGACCAAAGAGCTGGCGCATTCGGCGCTGAAAGAGGAGATCGCGTATCTGATAGGCCCCGCGCCGCTGGTGAGCGCGCTGGATATGAAAGGCTTTTCTCTGACGCTGCTGAAGCTTAACGATTTCTTCGAAAAGGCGATTCACGCCGAGGTTGAAACGCTGGGCTGGCAGAAGCCCGTGGCGTTTGCGCCGCTGCGCACCGTGGCGCATAGCGCTATTCACGATCGCGTGGAATACACCCCGTCTGACAATCCGCAGGTGGGTGAGTATGTCTCCTCGGTAACGAGGACGCTGATCCAACTCGAAAACCGTCTGAACGCGCTGGATGCCAAAGTGGGCGATGGCGATACCGGCTCCACCTTTGCGCAAGGGGCGCGGGATATTGCGCAGCGCCTGGAGGAGAACACGCTCCCGCTTAAAGACGTGTCTAAGCTGCTGCTGCTGGTTGGCGAGCGGCTGGCTACGGTGATGGGCGGGTCGAGCGGGGTGCTGATGTCGATCTTCTTTACCGCGGCCGGGCAAAAGCTGCATGACGGACACGCCCTGCCGGATGCACTGTTGAGCGGACTGGCGCAGATGAAGCAGTACGGCGGAGCGGATCTTGGCGATCGCACGCTGATCGATGCGCTGCAACCGGCGCTGGAGGCGTTACAGAAAGGCAATATTCAGGCGGCAGCGCAGGCCGCGCAGCAGGGCGCAGAAGCAACGTCGAAAATGGCGAAAGCCGGCGCGGGACGCTCGTCATATGTCAATAAAGAGAACCTGGATGGGGTGATGGATCCGGGAGCGGTCGCGGTAGCGGAAGTATTTAACGTATTGGCGCAGCAGTGAAAGTAGGCCGGGTAAGGCGAAGCCATTACCCGGCACTATCACATCAGAAATCTGCTTTCAACACCACGCGGTAACGGGCTTTGCCGTCGCGCACGTGCTGGATCGCTTCGTTGATTTTCGACATCGGATACAGTTCGGTGGTCGGCGCCACTTTGGTGCGTCCGGCGAATTTCATCAGTTTGCGCAACTCGTACGGCGTACCGGTCGCGGAGCCTGACACGCTGCGATCCCCACCGATCAGGGTAAACGCCGGAACCGGCAGCGGCTTCATGACGGCACCCACGGTGTGGAAGTTACCGCCGTAGGCCAGCGCTTCAAAGTACGGCTGCCAGTTGAGATCGACGTTGACGGTGTTGATGATCAGGTCAAACTGACCCGCCAGCGCGTTCAGGGCATCGGGATCGCGGCTGTTCACGACTTTATCCGCACCCATCGCCAGCACTTCTTTCTCTTTCGCCGGGTTCGAACTGAACGCCGTGACTTCGCAGCCCATCGCGTGCAGCAGCTTGATGGCGATATGCCCAAGGCCACCGATACCGATGACGCCCACGCGGCTGGTGGCGGTGATATGGTGCATCAGCAGGGGTTTGAAGACGGTGATACCGCCGCACAGCAGCGGACCGGCGGATTCGATATCAATGCTGTCCGGCAGCGGGATGACCCATTGCCAGTCGGCGCGCAGCTTGTCGGCGAAACCGCCTTTGTTCAGAATGGTGGGAACGGCGCCTTCGAGGCAGTTGATCTGATTACCGCTGATACAGGCATCGCAGTGGCCACAGCTGCGTGCCGTCCAGCCAATGCCCACGCGCTGGCCCACTTTCAGCCCTTTGTCCTGCGCGGCGCTACCGAGCGCGACAACGCGGCCAATGACCTCGTGCCCGGCAATCAGTGGATAGCTTGAAAAGCCCCATTCGTTGTCGATCATCGAGAGATCCGAGTGGCAGATCCCGCAGTAATCAACCTGTACTTCGACGTCTTCTGCTTTTAGTTCGCCCGCGTCGTACTCGTACAGCTCAAGTTCTGCACCCGCCTGCGGAGCGGCGTAGCTTTTTATCTTTGACATCGTGTTTCCCCCGTTGTGGTGTGAACTGAGAGTGTAGAGTATTCAGTTCAGCGCCGCTTAACAGAAGGGGGCAGCAAAGATATTTACAGACTTTTCAGCATCCTGACTTCGCAATCAACATGGCCGGTACAGCCCAGCGGCGCATCGATATGCTCAAAGCCCAGATGTTCATACAGGCCGATGGCCTCTTTGAGGAAGGCAGTCGTTTCCAGGTAGCAGCGGGTAAAGCCCTGCTTGCGCGCGTGGTCCAGCGCCATCAGCGCCAGCTTTTTTGCCAGTCCTTGTCCGCGCGCCGCTGGCAGGAAATACATTTTCTGCAGTTCGCAGATGTCCGGCTCGCTGCAGCTGAGGGGCGCCACGCCGCCGCCACCCACCACCTGGCCATTCTGCTCGATTACCCAGTAGGCATGCCCTGGCTGGCTGTAGAGCTGGAAAAGCGCGTCCAGGTTCGGGTCTGCAACCGTGTAGCCTTTGTCAGCCGTCAGGCCATATTCGGCAGAAACGGTGCGGATAACGGCGGCGATAGCCGGATTATCCTGCTCAGTGATCCGACGCATCGTCGTCGCGACGGGGGTAATCACGCTCATAGCATTACTCATTACAAAAATTGACACATAACTGCTGTTAATAGCACCGCAGAAGGGGGAGTGCAAGCGAGGAGTTTTCAGGAAGGTTACCCCTTACGCCCTGAAGCGTAAGGGGTAAAAGCATTACAGCGCGGCGATAACCGCCTGCTGCTCAATCAGCTTGGTCTTCGCATCGGCGAAGGCAACCAGACGCTCACGCTCTTTCGCGATGACCGCTTCCGGCGCGCGGGCGACAAAGCCTTCGTTCGCCAGCTTGCCTTCGATTTTGCCAATTTCCACGTCGACTTTCGCCACTTCTTTCGCCAGACGAGCCAGCTCAGCGTCTTTGTCGATCAGACCTGCCATTGGGATCAGCAGCTCGGCGCCGTCGATGATTTTGGTCACGGAAACCGGACCTTTGTCATCCGCAGGCAGCACGGTGATGCTTTCCAGACGCGCCATGGTCTTGAGGAAGGTGTTATTCTCGGTGACACGGCGAACAGCCGCTTCGCTGCAGCCGCGCAGCAGCAGTTCCAGCGGTTTGCCAGGGGCGATGTTCATTTCAGCACGAATGTTACGCACCGCCACGATCGCCTGTTTCAGCCACTCGGTATCCGCCGACGCCGCTTCATCAACCTTAGCCGCATCGAATTCCGGGAACGGCTGCAGCATGATGGTGTCAGCGTTGATGCCTGCAATCACCTTCACGCGCTGCCAGATGGTTTCGGTGATAAATGGAATGACCGGATGCGCCAGGCGCAGCAGACCTTCCAGAACGGTAATCAGCGTGTTGCGCGTGCCGCGCAGCTCCGCCTCAGTACCGCCGTTCATCACCGGCTTCGCCAGCTCCAGATACCAGTCGCAGAACTGGTTCCAGGTGAATTCATACAGGATGCCCGCCGCGATATCGAAGCGGTAGCTGTCCAGCGCCTCGCGGAACGCTTTCACCGTCTGGTTGAATTCCGCCAGGATCCAGCGGTCCGCCAGAGATAGGGTCATTTCGCCGCCGTTGAAGCCGCAATCCTGATCTTCGGTGTTCATCAGCACGAAGCGGCTGGCGTTCCACAACTTGTTACAGAAGTTACGGTAACCTTCCAGACGCTTCATGTCCCAGTTGATGTCACGGCCGGTAGAGGCCAGTGCCGCCAGGGTGAAGCGCAGGGCGTCGGTACCGTGAGACTCGATCCCGTTCGGGAACTGCTTCTCGGTGCGCTTGCGGATTTTCTCCGCCAGCTGCGGCTGCATCATGTTTCCGGTACGTTTTTCCAGCAGCTCTTCCAGAGAGATACCGTCAACCATGTCCAGCGGGTCGATAACGTTACCCTTGGACTTGGACATCTTCTGGCCTTCGTCGTCGCGGATCAGACCGGTCATGTAGACGGTATGGAACGGAACCTGCGGCTTGCCGTCTTCGTCTTTGATGAAGTGCATGGTCATCATGATCATGCGGGCAATCCAGAAGAAGATAATGTCGAAGCCGGACACCATGACGCTGGTCGGGTGGAACTGACGCAGCGCGTCGGTGTTTTCTGGCCAGCCGAGGGTGGAGAAGGTCCACAGCGCGGAGGAGAACCAGGTATCCAGCACGTCTTCGTCCTGACGCAGCGCAACGTCCGCGCTCAGGTTGTTTTCCTGACGCACTTCGTCTTCGGTGCGGCCAACGTAGACGTTGCCGTCGTTGTCGTACCACGCCGGAATACGGTGACCCCACCACAGCTGGCGGGAGATACACCAGTCCTGAATGTCACGCATCCAGGAGAAGTACATGTTTTCGTACTGCTTCGGCACGAACTGAATGCTGCCGTTCTCAACCGCTTCAACAGCCGGTTTCGCCAGCACGTCGGCACGCACGTACCATTGGTCGGTCAGCATTGGCTCGATAACCACGCCGCCACGGTCGCCGTACGGCACGGTCAGATCGTGAGGTTTAATTTCTTCCAGCAGGCCGAGTGCGTCGACGGCAGCCACGATCGCTTTACGCGCGGCAAAGCGTTCCAGCTTCTGGAACTCCGCCGGGATGTCGCTGGAGTAAACGTCAGACTCTTCGCCTTTGGTGTCGTAAACTTCTGCGCTTTCACGGATATCACCGTCAAAGGTCAGGATGTTGATCATCGGCAGGGCGTGACGACGACCGACTTCATAGTCGTTAAAGTCATGCGCAGGGGTGATTTTTACGCAGCCGGTGCCTTTTTCCATGTCGGCGTGTTCGTCGCCCACAATCGGAATACGGCGGTTTACCAGCGGCAGCACCACGAATTTGCCGATCAGATCTTTATAACGTGGATCTTCCGGGTTAACGGCCACGCCGGTATCGCCCAGCAGGGTTTCCGGACGGGTGGTTGCGACCACCAGGTAATCTTTACCGTCGGCGGTTTTTGCGCCATCGGCCAGCGGATAGCGGATGTGCCACATGGAGCCTTTAGACTCGCGGTTTTCCACTTCCAGGTCAGAGATGGCGGTGCGCAGTTTCGGATCCCAGTTTACCAGGCGCTTGCCGCGGTAAATCAGATCTTCTTTATACAGGCGCACGAAGACTTCTTTCACGGCGTTGGACAGGCCTTCGTCCATGGTGAAGCGCTCGCGCTCCCAGTCCACGGAGTTGCCGAGACGGCGCATCTGACGAGTAATGGTGCCGCCGGATTCCGCTTTCCACTGCCAGATTTTGTCGATGAACGCGTCGCGACCGTAGTCGTGGCGGGTTTTTCCTTCTTCAGCGGCAATTTTACGCTCAACCACCATCTGGGTCGCGATACCCGCGTGGTCAGTCCCCGCCTGCCACAGGGTGTTTTTACCCTGCATGCGCTGGTAGCGGATCATGGTATCCATGATGGTCTGCTGGAAAGCATGACCCATATGCAAACTGCCGGTGACGTTCGGCGGCGGGATCATGATGCAGAAGGACTCTTTGCTTTCGTCGCCGTTAGGCTTGAAATAGCCCTGCTGTTCCCAGTGCTCGTAAAGCGGCTGTTCGATATCGCGTGGGTTATATGTCTTTTCCATTATTTCCAGGTTGCCGTATTCAGGTTAAAACCAGCCAGGCGGTACGCTTTATAGCGTTCGCGCGCCAGTTGTTTCAAAGATTCTTCGTAAGGGACAAAGTCTACCACTTCTGTGAAAGCGGTGGCAAAATCTGCAAAATCTATCCGCAGGCTAATCAGAATATCGCGCGCGCTGCTGTTGCGCTTTTGCGGCCAGGCAATTTCAACCGGTGCTCCACCGCGCGGGCCTTCGCCCGACAGGTTATGCGGGACAAAGCTCTCCGGCGGACGCGCCCACAGCGCCTCATCAAGGCGAATGGCCTGCTGTTCATCTTCACAGGCAATCAGAACGCGTTTACCTGCGCGCCAACGTTCTGCGGCAATTTCACACACCAGCTGTTCGACGGCGCTGAGGCCATCCTGATGGGTGTCGTTGTCCAGAAGGTAGAACGTTGCATTCTTCATATATGGGGCTTCTTGTCGTGGATTTAAATGCAAAGCCGGGTGGCGCTACGCTTACCCGGCCTACGGTTGAGTGACGCTGTAGGCCGGGTAAGGCGAAGCCGCCACCCGGCGTTTTACATCACTCGTCGCCGTTAAAACCCGCACGATTGAGCAGGAACTGCGACAGCAGCGCCACTGGACGACCGGTTGCGCCTTTGGCTTTGCCGGAGCGCCATGCGGTGCCCGCGATATCCAGGTGCGCCCAGTTGTACTTGCGGGTGAAGCGTGCCAGGAAGCAGCCCGCGGTGATCGCCCCGCCAGGACGTCCACCGATGTTTGCCATATCCGCGAAGTTAGACTCCAGCTGCTCCTGATATTCGTCACCCAACGGCAGACGCCATGCGCGGTCGCCAGCCTGTTCCGAGGCGCCGATAAGCTCGTGCGCCAGCGGATTGTGGTTCGACATCAGGCCGGTGATGTGGTGGCCCAGCGCAATCACGCAGGCACCGGTGAGGGTGGCGACGTCAATCACCGCTTCAGGCTCGAAGCGTTCCACATAGGTCAGAACGTCACACAGCACCAGACGGCCTTCGGCGTCGGTGTTCAGCACTTCAACGGTCTGGCCGGACATGGTGGTCAGCACGTCACCCGGACGATAAGCACGCCCGCCAGGCATGTTTTCGCAGCCCGCCAGTACGCCGATAACGTTAATCGGCAGCTGAAGTTCAGCGACCATGCGCATCACGCCGTAAACCGCCGCCGCGCCGCACATGTCGTATTTCATCTCGTCCATGCCTTCGGCAGGCTTGATGGAGATACCGCCGGAATCGAAGGTCAGGCCTTTACCGACCAGCACGACAGGGCGCGCGTCTTCGGCCGGGTTGCCCTTGTACTCGATGACGGACATCAGGGATTCATTCTGCGAGCCGTTACCGACCGCCAGGTAAGAGTGCATCCCCAGCTCTTTCATCTGCTGTTCGCCGATGACGCGGGTAATGACGTTTTTGCTGTAGGCGTCGGCCAGCTGACGCGCCTGAGAGGCCAGGTACGCCGCGTTACAGATGTTAGGCGGCATGTTGCCGAGATCTTTGGCCGCTTTAATGCCGGCTGCGATCGCCAGACCGTGCTGGATCGCGCGTTCGCCGCTGGTCAGTTCGCGACGGGTTGGCACGTTAAAGACCATTTTACGCAGCGGACGACGCGGCTCGCTTTTATTGGTCTTCAGCTGATCGAAGCTGTAGAGGCTCTCTTTTGCCGTTTCGACCGCCTGACGCACTTTCCAGTAGGTGTTACGCCCTTTAACGTGCAGCTCGGTCAGGAAGCAGACGGCTTCCATTGAGCCGGTATCATTCAGCGTATTGATTGTTTTCTGAATCACCTGCTTATACTGACGTTCATCCAGCTCGCGTTCTTTGCCGCAGCCAATCAGCAGAATACGCTCTGACAGTACGTTCGGAACATGGTGCAGTAACAGCGTCTGCCCAGGTTTGCCTTCCAGTTCGCCACGGCGCAGCAGGGCGCTAATATAGCCGTCACTGATTTTATCGAGTTGCTCGGCGATCGGGGAGAGTCGGCGTGGTTCAAAGACGCCCACAACGATGCAGGCACTCCGCTGTTTCTCCGGGCTACCGCTTTTTACACTGAACTCCATGCACTACGCTCCTGAATCTTAAAGACAACGGCGGCTGCTACGGATAGAATTGAAACCTTTCGTAACTCATGTCCGCTGTTGTGGTGACTTCGTGTTAATCTTACGTTACTACGGTTTCGACACGTCAGAAAAAGTCCTGAAGCGTGAATCCGCTGGATGTTTTAATCTTAGCGATGATTTCGACGACTCAAGAGAATAAATGACGTTTAAGCCATGAAACAAGCGAAATTCCTGCAAAGAGACGGGTTTTTACGGGCGTATTTAAAGTGATAATCATAAGATATCTGGTGCGGGAGACGCTCAAAAGCCAACTGGCGATCCTCTTCATCCTGCTGCTGATTTTTTTCTGTCAGAAGCTGGTTAAGATCCTCGGTGCGGCCGTTGACGGCGAAATTCCAACAAATCTGGTGCTTTCCCTGCTTGGTTTAGGGATCCCGGAAATGGCGCAGCTCATCCTGCCGCTAAGTCTTTTCCTTGGCCTGCTCATGACGCTTGGGAAACTCTACACCGAGAGTGAAATCACGGTGATGCATGCCTGTGGCCTGAGCAAAGCGGTACTGGTGAAAGCGGCCATGATACTGGCGCTGTTCACGGGTATTGTTGCCGCGGTGAATGTGATGTGGGCGGGCCCCATGTCTTCCCGTCATCAGGACGAAGTGCTGGCCGAAGCGAAAGCCAACCCCGGCATGGCGGCGTTAGCCCAGGGGCAGTTCCAGCAGGCGACCGACGGCAACTCCGTGCTGTTTATTGAGAGCGTTGACGGCAGTAAATTCAACGACGTCTTCCTGGCGCAGTTACGTCCCAAAGGTAACGCGCGTCCTTCCGTGGTGGTTGCAGATTCCGGTCAGCTTGCTCAGCGCAAAGATGGTTCTCAGATCGTGACGCTGAATAAAGGCACCCGTTTCGAAGGCACCGCGATGCTGCGCGACTTCCGTATCACGGATTTCCAGAACTATCAGGCCATTATCGGCCATCAGGCGGTGGCGCTCGATCCAACGGATACCGAGCAAATGGACATGCGGACCCTCTGGAATACCGATACAGACAGAGCGCGCGCTGAGTTCCACTGGCGTATTACGCTCGTCTTCACCGTGTTTATGATGGCGCTGATTGTCGTTCCGCTGAGCGTGGTGAACCCTCGCCAGGGACGCGTGCTCTCTATGCTGCCGGCGATGCTGCTTTACCTGATCTATTTCCTGCTGCAAACCTCGATTCGTTCTAACGGCGCGAAGGGTAAGCTGGACCCTATGGTCTGGACATGGTTCGTCAACAGCCTGTACATCTTACTGGCGCTAGGGTTAAACCTGTGGGATACGGTGCCTGTGCGCCGCATACGTGCCCGATTCTCGCGTAAAGGAGCCATCTAATGCAGGCGTTTGGCGTTCTTGATCGCTATATCGGTAAAACCATTTTTACCACCATCATGATGACCTTGTTCATGCTGGTGTCGCTCTCCGGCATTATCAAATTTGTCGATCAGCTGAAAAAAGCCGGGCAGGGGAGCTATGACGCGATGGGCGCGGGGATGTATACCCTGCTCAGTGTGCCGAAAGATGTGCAGATCTTCTTCCCGATGGCGGCCCTGCTGGGCGCGCTGCTGGGGCTGGGAATGCTGGCGCAGCGTAGTGAGCTGGTCGTTATGCAGGCCTCAGGCTTTACCCGCATGCAGGTCGCGCTGTCGGTAATGAAAACCGCGATCCCACTGGTGCTGTTGACCATGGCGATCGGCGAGTGGGTCGCGCCGCAGGGCGAACAGATGGCGCGTAACTACCGTGCGCAGGCAATGTACGGTGGCTCACTGCTCTCGACTCAACAAGGTTTATGGGCGAAAGACGGTAAAAACTTCGTCTACATCGAGCGGGTAAAGGGGAATGACGAACTGGGTGGGGTGAGCATCTACGCTTTCGATGACCAGCGCCGTCTGGAGTCCGTTCGCCACGCCTCTTCGGCGAAATTTGACGCCGAACATAAGCAGTGGCGGTTATCCCAGGTTGATGAATCTAACCTGACCGATCCGAAACAGATTACGGGTTCTCAGACGGTAACCGGGACGTGGAAGACCAACCTGACGCCCGATAAGCTCGGGGTCGTGGCGCTGGATCCAGACGCGCTCTCCATCAGCGGTTTACACAACTATGTGAAATACCTGAAGTCGAGCGGGCAGGATGCGGGACGTTATCAGCTCAACATGTGGAGCAAAATCTTCCAGCCGATGTCCGTGGCGGTGATGATGCTGATGGCGCTGTCGTTTATCTTCGGCCCGTTACGCAGCGTGCCGATGGGCGTGCGCGTCGTGACCGGTATCAGTTTCGGCTTTGTGTTCTACGTGCTCGACCAGATCTTCGGTCCGCTGACGCTGGTTTATGGCATTCCGCCGATAATTGGTGCGCTGCTGCCAAGCGCCAGTTTCCTCCTGATCAGCCTCTGGCTGTTGTTGAAACGCTCCTGATTGACCTCTCCTCGCTTCCGGTTCACCGGGAGCGAGGCTAATCTCCTGTTTCACCCCGCACTTTTTCTCACAACCTTCAACGCCTCGCCCTGAATTTGAGTATTATTGAGCGATAAAGTCGTGAAGGGATCCTCTATGAAGCAAATTCGAATGCTTGCCCAGTATTACGTCGACCTGATGATGAAGCTTGGGCTGGTGCGTTTCTCTATGCTGCTTGCGCTGGCACTGGTCGTTCTGGCCATTGTCGTGCAAATGGCCGTCACCATGGTTCTGCATGGTCAGGTCGAGAGTATCGACGTCATCCGCTCCATCTTCTTTGGCTTGCTTATTACCCCCTGGGCGGTCTATTTCCTTTCCGTGGTGGTTGAACAGCTGGAAGAGTCCCGACAGCGATTGTCTAAGCTGGTCGATAAACTGGAAGAGATGCGCGAGCGCGACCTGAAGCTCAACGTCCAGCTTAAAGACAACATTGCGCAGCTGAACCAGGAGATTTCAGATCGTGAGAAGGCGGAGGCCGAGCGCCAGGCCACGCTGGAGCAGCTGAAAATCGAAATGAAAGAGCGCGAGGTCACGCAGATCCAGCTTGAGCAGCAATCCTCTTTCCTGCGGTCGTTCCTCGATGCTTCGCCGGATCTGGTGTTTTACCGTAATGAGGATAAAGAGTTTTCCGGCTGTAACCGGGCGATGGAGTTGCTCACCGGGAAAAGTGAGAAGCAGCTGATTAACCTGAAACCGCAGGACGTTTACTCTGAAGAGGCGGCCGCCAAGGTCATGGAGACGGACGAAAAAGTATTCCGCCATAACGTCTCTCTGACCTATGAACAGTGGCTGGATTACCCGGACGGACGCAAAGCCTGCTTTGAGATCCGTAAGGTGCCCTACTATGACCGCGTGGGGAAACGCCATGGCCTGATGGGCTTTGGCCGCGACATTACCGAGCGTAAGCGCTATCAGGATGCCCTGGAGCGCGCCAGCCGCGACAAGACTACCTTTATCTCTACTATCAGCCACGAGCTGCGTACGCCGCTTAACGGCATTGTCGGGCTGAGCCGTATTTTGCTGGATACCGACCTGACCGCAGAGCAGGAAAAATACCTCAAGACTATCCATGTTTCGGCGGTCACGCTGGGTAATATCTTCAACGATATTATCGATATGGATAAGATGGAGCGCCGTAAAGTTCAGCTTGATAATCAGCCTGTTGATTTCACCAGCTTCCTTGCCGATCTGGAAAACCTGTCCGGCCTGCAGGCGCAGCAGAAGGGGCTAAGTTTTGTCATGGAGCCAACCCTGCCGCTGCCGCATAAAGTGGTGACTGACGGCACGCGTTTGCGCCAGATCCTGTGGAACCTGATCAGCAACGCGGTGAAATTTACCCAGAAGGGGCAGGTTGCGGTGCGCATCCGCTTTGACGAAGGCGACATGCTGCACTTTGAGGTAGAGGACTCCGGGATGGGTATTCCGCAGGAGGAGCAGGACAAAATCTTCGCCATGTACTACCAGGTGAAGGACAGCAACGGCGGAAAACCAGCTACCGGAACGGGCATTGGCCTGGCGGTCTCTAAACGACTGGCGAAGAGCATGGGGGGCGATATCACCGTTGCCAGCCAGCCGGGTAAAGGGTCAACCTTCACGCTGACGGTCCATGCGCCGGCGGTGGCGGAAGAGGTAGAAGATACCTTTGAAAATGACGATATGCCGCTGCCTGCGCTGCACGTCCTGCTGGTGGAAGACATTGAGCTGAACGTGATCGTGGCGCGCTCCGTGCTGGAAAAACTGGGCAACAGCGTGGATGTCGCGATGACCGGTAAAGCCGCGCTGGAGATGTTTAAACCCGGCGAATACGATCTTGTTCTGCTGGATATTCAGTTACCGGATATGACCGGGCTGGATATCTCGCGCGAGCTGACGCGTCAGTACGCGGCCGACGAACTGCCGCCGCTGGTTGCCCTGACGGCGAACGTACTGAAAGATAAAAAAGAGTATCTCGATGCCGGTATGGACGATGTACTCAGCAAGCCGCTGGCGGTGCCTGCTCTGACCGCCATGATTAAGAAGTTCTGGGATACCCATGATGAAGAGGAGAGCACCATGACGTCTGTTGATAGCGCAAAAGCCCAAACGATACTCGATACCGCGATGCTGGAGCAGTACATCGATCTGGTCGGCCCGAAACTGATTACTGATGGTCTGGCGGTGTTCGAAAAAATGATGCCGGGCTATCTGAGCGTGCTGGAATCCAACCTGACGGCGCGTGATCAGAAGGGCATTGTGGAAGAAGGACATAAAATTAAAGGTGCCGCCGGCTCGGTTGGCCTACGCCACCTGCAGCAGCTGGGTCAACAGATTCAGTCGCCTGATTTACCTGCATGGGAAGATAACGTGGGTGATTGGGTTGAAGAGATGAAGCAAGAGTGGCAAAACGATGTGGCGGTGCTTAAAGCCTGGGTTGACGCCAGAAAAAAATGACCCCGGATTAACCGGGGTGCGCGAATACTGCGCCAACACCAGGGAAATCGTGGCTGCGCCTGTTTTTAAACGTTATTTTCGAAAGGGCGCTGCCTGAAAAATTTAGGCCGCACGCAGATAAGATAGCAAATCTTAAATGGTTTGTTACATGAATCAGTGAAATGTGTGAAGCATAGCGTTTTAATCAAAATTATTAATGTGCTTCAGCAAGTTGCAGAAAAGGATTGTCATGATGAAAAAGATTGGTGTCGTGCTGAGCGGATGCGGTGTTTACGATGGTTCTGAAATACACGAAGCCGTCATTACGCTGCTGGCCCTGGCTAAGCAGGGAGCAGAGGTTATTTGTTTTGCGCCAGACAAAAATCAGGCGGATGTGATTAACCATCTGACCGGTGAGCCGATGGCGGAAACCCGTAATGTACTGATTGAAGCCGCGCGTATTGCGCGAGGTGATATCCATCCTCTTATCCAGGCAGCCCCTACAGAGCTTGATGCGCTCATTGTGCCGGGTGGGTTTGGCGCGGCCAAAAATCTCAGTACCTTTGCTGCGCAGGGCGCGGAGTGTCAGATCGATCCTCATCTGAAAGCGCTGTCGCAGGCTATGCATGCGGCAGGAAAACCGCTGGGCTTTATCTGTATCGCACCGGCGATGTTGCCTAAGATTTTTGATTTCCCGCTGCGCCTGACCATCGGGACGGATATTGATACCGCAGATATCGTCGAGGAAATGGGGGGTGAACACGTTCCGTGCCCGGTAGATGACATTGTGGTTGATGAAGATAACAAAATTGTCACCACGCCTGCGTATATGCTGGCGAAGAATATTGCAGAAGCGGCTATGGGGATCGAAAAGCTGGTCGCCCGCGTGCTGGTGTTGGCTGAATGAGTCGTCAATCCGGTGCCGGCGCGTGGGTAAAACGTACCCTGTTGCGCATCGTTCTGGTGCTGGCGGTGTTTTGGGGCGGTGGACTCGCCCTGTTCAGCATTATGCCAGTCCCGTTCTCTACCGTGATGGTTGAGCGCCAGCTCGGCGCGTGGCTCAGCGGCGATTTCAGCTATGTTGCCCACTCTGACTGGGTAAGCATGGACGAGATCTCGCCGTTCATGGGGCTGGCGGTCATCGCGGCGGAGGACCAGAAATTCCCGGAGCACTGGGGGTTCGACGTGGCGGCCATTGAGAAGGCGCTAGCCCATAACGAACGCCATGAAAACCGCGTGCGCGGTGCCTCAACCTTGTCGCAGCAGACGGCCAAAAATCTGTTTCTGTGGGACGGCCGCAGCTGGGTGCGAAAGGGGCTGGAAGCGGGGTTGACCCTGGGGATGGAAACGGTCTGGAGCAAAAAGCGCATTCTGACCGTCTATCTCAACGTCGCTGAATTTGGCGACGGTATTTTTGGCGTGGAAGCTGCCGCGCGGCGTTATTTCAATAAGCCAGCCAGCCGTCTGAGCATGTCAGAAGCAGCACTTCTGGCCGCTGTCTTACCGAATCCCATCCGCTTTAAAGCCAGCGCCCCATCAGGGTACGTGCGAAGCCGTCAGGCGTGGATCCTACGCCAGATGAATCAGCTGGGTGGAGAGGGTTTTATGCAGCGTAATAATCTTATGTAGGGCGGGTAAGCGCAGCGCCACCCGCCGAAGGGGCGAACGCTAGTCTTCGTCAAATCCGGCGTTAAACAGGGCAATCACCGCAGCCAGCGCTTCCTCTTCCTGAGGTCCTGTGGCTTCGACTTCAATCTGGCGCCCTTTGGCGGAATCCAGCATTAGCAGGGCGATCACGCTGTTCGCTTCCGCTTCGGTACCTTCGTCATTCCGCAGCAGAACCTCAGCATCGAAACCCTGCATCAGCTCAAACAGTTTCATCGCCGGACGCGCATGCATACCCAGCTTATTGGTGATCTCAACGGTTTGTTTTACGGTCATGTTTTACGTTTTTCCAGCGTGCGATGACGGGACTGAACGTTCTTCCCGCGCGAGCGGAAATAGTCGGCCAGCTGTTCGGCGATATAAACCGAACGATGTTTACCGCCGGTACAGCCAATCGCCACCGTCAGGTAGCTACGATTGTTTGTCTCCAGCATAGGTAACCATAGCTCAAGGTAGCTTCGCGTCTGGTAGATAAAATTGTGAACTTCTGTGTGCCGGTCGAGGAAGGCCGCGACGGGTTTATCCAGACCGGTCATGGGACGCAGCTTCGGATCCCAGTGCGGGTTCGGCAGGAAGCGCACGTCGAAAACGTAATCCGCATCAATCGGAATACCGTGCTTAAATCCGAAGGATTCGAACACCATCGTCAGTTCGCGCTCGCGCTTGCCCAACAGTCGGGTACGCAGCATTTCCGCCAGCTCGTGAACGGACATCTCAGAGGTGTCGACAATCAGGTCGGCACGAGAACGCAGCGGCTCCAGCAGGTCGCTCTCTTCATCGATAGCGCTCTCCAGAGAGAGGTTCTTACTGGAAAGCGGGTGCAAACGACGGGTATCGCTGTAGCGACGGATCAGCGTATTGCGGTCTGCATCAAGGAACAGCAACTGAGGCGAGAACGCATCAGGCAGGTTGCTCATGGCCTGTTCGAAGATCTCTGGCGATTCAGGCATGTTACGGACGTCGATACTGACGGCGGCAGAGGTTTGTCTCTCCGCAAGCGTGCGGGCCAGGTCGGGCAATAACACGACCGGCAGGTTATCTACGCAGTAAAAACCCATGTCTTCCAGCGCGCGCAGAGCAACGGATTTCCCCGACCCTGAACGGCCACTGACAATCATCAGCACCATGTTCCGTTTCTCCTCAGGACAACAGATGTGAAGGCCATCTCCTGGTTATGCATCATCCTGATTGCCTTCTGCTTCAGTGATAATCTGATAGAGCTCTTCATCACTTTGGGCCGAGCGCAGCCGACGGCAAATGGTTTTATCGGCCAGACGTTTTGCGACCAGCGACAGCGTATGCAGATGGGTTTTCGTCTGGTCGGCAGGCACCAGCAGCGCGAAGAGGAGATCGACGGGCTGGTTATCAATGGCATCGAAGGCGATGGGTGTTTCAAGTTGCACAAACACACCAACGGCACGCAGAGTATCCTCTTCCAGTTTGCCGTGCGGTATCGCGATGCCGTTGCCGATACCGGTACTGCCCATTTTTTCACGGGTCAGAATCGCTTCGAATACCACCTGCGGCGGCAGGCCCAGCTGTTTTGCGGCCAGTTCACTGATGATCTCCAGCGCACGTTTTTTGCTCTGGCAGTGAACCGCACTGCGGGTACATTCCTGGTTAAGGACATTGCTCAGTTGAAGAGCGGAATCGTTGTTCATCATAATTTCACCTAAGCGCTAACTGTACAAATGGCCTGTTGTGTTTCACAACAGGCCGTCCTGCACCCGTTAACTGCCCGGACAATTAGTGTTGTTTCAGTTTATCTTTATGTTTATTGAGCTGTCGTGCAAGCTTATCAATCAAGCCGTCGATAGCAGCGTACATGTCTTGCCCTTCCGCACTGGCATGCAGTTCACCCCCGTTAACATGCAGGGTGGCATCCGAGATATGAGTCACTTTCTCCACTTTCAACACAATATAGACCTGATTGATCCTTTCGAAATACTGCTCGAGTTTTGCAAACTTCGCGTTCACAAAGTCGCGTAAAGCCTCAGTAATTTCGACGTTTTGTCCAGTGATGTTGAGCTGCATAGTGTCTTCCTTATCGGTTGTGTCAGACCAGCTGTTTACGCTGGTTGGACGGCGGAATGGATAAAGACTCTCGATACTTCGCAACAGTACGACGTGCCACCATAATACCCTGATCGGACAGCATGGTGGTTAACTTACTGTCGCTTAGTGGCTTCGCGGGGTTCTCCGCGGCGATCAACTTCTTCACCAGGGCACGAATGGCCGTTGACGACGCTTCGCCGCCGCCCTCGGTATTCACATGGCTGGAGAAGAAATACTTAAGCTCAAAAATACCGCGTGGACTGTGCAGATACTTCTGCGTGGTGACACGGGAAATGGTTGATTCATGCATTTCGACGGCCTGGGCGATATCCGCCAGTACCATCGGTTTCATATACTCTTCGCCCTGCTCAAAGAACGCCTGCTGCTGTTCGACAATACAGCGGCTGACGCGTAGCAGCGTATCATTTCGGCTCTCCAGACTTTTGATCAGCCATCGCGCTTCCTGCAAATTGCTACGAATATATTGATTGTCGGAGTCGTTACGCACGCTGGTGCACATGGAGGCATACTGCTGGTTGATTTGCAGGCGAGGGATGCTGTCTGAATTCAGTTCAACGACCCAGCGGCCATTGTGTTTTCTGACCAGCACATCCGGGATGACGTACTCGGGCTCGCTGGTCTGGATCGACTGTCCCGGGCGCGGATCGAGCGACTGGATCAGATTCACCGCTTCTTTCAGCACCTCTTCCTTCAGGCGCGTGACGCGCATCAGGGAGCGGAAATCGTGGTTAGCCAACAGATCCAGATGATCGCTGATGATTAAGCGCGCCTCGTCGAGCCACGGCGTCTCTTTGCTGAACTGAGAAAGCTGGATCAGCAGGCAGTCGCGCAGATCTTTTGCGGCCACGCCTACCGGATCGAAACGCTGGATGCGCTTCAGAACGGCTTCAACTTCCTCAAGCTCTATCTCGTCGTCGCCCATGCTTTCCAGAATATCGTCCAGCGTGACGGTCAAATAGCCAGTGTCGTCAACGGCATCGACAATTGAGGTGGCAATCGCGCGGTCGGTATCGGAGAAGGGTGTGAGTTCCACCTGCCACATCAGGTAATCCTGCAGTGACTGGGTGGTTTCGCCCTGGTAGACCGGTAGCTCATCATCCTGGTAGTCTGCACGCGTACCGGAAGGGGTTCCGGCGGTGTAGATTTCATCCCAGCTGGCATCCAGCGGAAGCTCGTCCGGCATCTCTTTTTGTTCGAGTGCATCCGCGGTGTCGAGCGCTTCTGTATCCTGCGATTGCTGGGTATCTACCTCGTCATGAAGATCGGTTTGTTCCAGCAGGGGGTTGCTGTCCAGCGCCTGCTGGAGCTCCTGCTGAAGTTCTAACGTGGACAGTTGCAACAGGCGAATTGCCTGCTGTAGCTGCGGCGTCATCGCCAGTTGTTGGCTGAGCCTTAATTGCAAACCTTGCTTCATGTTCAGAGCATTTTTCTCCGGTTCGGCGTTACGTTACCTCTACCCTATCAGAGTCTGAAGTCTTCCCCAAGATAGACGCGCTTAACATGATCGTCTTCGAGGATCTGCTGTGGCGTACCGTGGGCGATCAGATTGCCCTGGCTCACAATATACGCGCGTTCACACACGGCCAGCGTTTCACGGACGTTGTGGTCGGTGATCAGTACGCCAAGCCCGCTGTCACGCAGGTGTTCAATGATACGTTTAATGTCGATAACCGAGATTGGGTCAACGCCCGCAAACGGTTCATCCAGAAGGATAAACTTCGGGTTTGCGGCCAGCGCACGGGCAATCTCAACGCGGCGGCGTTCGCCCCCGGAGAGAGCCTGACCGAGGCTGTCGCGCAGATGCTCAATGTGGAACTCTTCCATCAGCTCGTTGGCACGATCCTGACGCTGTTCGCTGGTCAGATCGTTACGAATTTGCAGGACCGCCATCAGGTTATCGTAAACGCTAAGACGACGGAAAATGGAGGCTTCCTGCGGCAGGTAGCCGATCCCGCGACGTGCGCGCGCGTGCAGCGGCAGAAGACTGATGTCTTCATCGTCAATGACAATGTTGCCGGCATCGCGCGGCACAATGCCAACGACCATGTAGAAAGTGGTGGTTTTACCCGCACCGTTAGGGCCAAGCAGCCCTACAATTTCGCCGGAGTTGACGGTCAGACTGACATCTTCTACGACACGGCGGCCCTTATAGGCCTTCGCGAGATTTTTTGCAGTTAATGTTGCCATAACGAATTAGTTACTCTTCTTCTGTGCCGGGGCCTGGCCTTTGCCTTTGTCCTGCAGCTGCGACGGAACCAGTACGGTGGTGACGCGTTTGCCTTTCTCGCTGGAGGCCTGCATTTTTTGCTCTTTCACCAGATAGGTAATCTGGTCGCCGGTAATGTTGCTGTCCAGCTGTTCCAGGTACGCATTACCGGTCAGGATGACCAGGTCCTTCGCCAGCTCATAGTGCATGTGCGTAGCGTGACCTTTCACCGGCTTGCCGTTGTCCTGCATCTGGTAGAAGGTGGCCGGGTTACCGTAACCATCAATGATCTCTTTGCCTTGCTCGCCACCCGGACGGGTCACGACCACTTTGTCCGCGTTAATTTTGATGGTGCCCTGAGTCATGACGACGTTACCCGTGAAGGTGACGACGTTGCCCTGCATATCGAGAGACTGGGTATCGGACTCGATATGGATCGGTTGGTCGGTATCGCCCGTTACAGCAAGCGCGGGGAGACTGGTCGCCAGCATCGCGCTGGCGATAATTACTTTAAGGCTGAGTTTGTTTGTTTTGAATTTCATAGGAGGTTCTAACCTTTTCAATCAGCTCGGCGTTTTTGCTGCGTAAGTTCCCGCGCATTCTCAAACCGCTGGAATTAAATGTTGTGCCATACAGTGTGACCAGATCCTGCGACGTCACGTCCTGGGTTACCAGGTTGATCTGGGCATTATCCGTCGTAATTTTTCGTAGCTGCGAGTCAGCGGTCAGGGCGTTGACTTCAACGTGGCCATACAGATAAAGCATACGGTCATTTGTCAGTTTTGCCCGATCTGACTTAATTGACCACGTCGGCACTTTGTCCTTATCAAATGTGGTCATGACAGGTTGGGTAAACCACGAAATACCATCATCTGAAAAATATTCAACATGCTGGGCAATCAGGCGATAGTTCAGCGCGCCTTCAGGGCTGTAGACCACGGTGTCGCTGTGATCGCTTTTATAGGTTGGATCGTTATTGTTGATCACTTCCGTTTGCGTATCGTCGCGATCGGCAAGGTTCACGCCAATCAATACCAGTGCGACAAGCGAAAGCAAAATGATAATCCAACGTCTGGTTTTACTCATATCGATTGCCCTTTGGCCTCATCAAGCTTGCCCTGCGCCAGCAGGAGCAGATCGCAGACTTCACGTACGGCACCGCGGCCCCCGTTGATGTGGGTAACGTAGTCAGCGCGCGGGATCAGCAGCGGATGCGCATCGGCAACGGCGATGCTCAGCCCAACTTCAGCCATCACGGGCCAGTCAATCAGATCGTCCCCGACGTAGGCCACGTTTTCCGGTGCGATAGCCAGTTTACCCAGTAAATCCTTAAACGCCGCCATCTTATCGGATTGCCCCTGATACAGATGGGTAATGCCTAAGGTTTCACAGCGGTCTTCTACCAGTTTAGCTTTTCGCCCGGTGATGATAGCCACCTCAATACCTGAGGTGAGCGCACAGCGGATACCGTAGCCGTCGCGAACGTTAAATGCTTTCAGCTCTTCACCATTATTGCCCATGTAAATCAGGCCGTCGGAGAGTACCCCATCCACATCCAGGATGAGCAGACGAATGTTTTCCGCCTTTGCCATCATCTGGGTACTGACCGGACCATAACAGGTTGCAAGGGATGCACCCGCATTACTCATTGTCTTATCCTTCATTACACTACGCCTGCGCGCAGCAGATCATGCATATGTACCACACCCAGCAACTGGTCGCCATCGGCAACCATAACGGAGGTGATATGGCGGGACTGCATCAGGTTCAGCACATCCACGGCCAGCGTACCCGGACGCACGCGGATACCGCCTGGCGTCATCACGTCGGTAATGCCGAGCGTGCGGACATCGACACCCATGTCGAACACGCGACGCAGGTCGCCATCGGTGAAGATCCCCTGAATTTTCATCAGATCGTCGCACACGACCGTCATACCCAGATTCTTGCGGGTGATTTCCAGCAGCGCATCACGCAGGGAGGCTTCTTTACTGACGTGAGGGATCTCATCCCCGGTGTGCATAATATCGTTTACCCGAAGCAGCAGCTTGCGCCCCAGCGCACCGCCCGGGTGGGAAAGCGCGAAATCTTCCGGCGTAAAACCACGGGCTTCGAGCAGCGCGACGGCAAGCGCATCACCCATGACCAGCGCGGCGGTGGTGCTGGACGTCGGCGCCAGGCCGAGCGGGCAGGCCTCCTTGGGCACTTTCACGCACAGGTGAATGTCGGCCGCACGCGCCATGCTGCTTTCCGGACGGCTGGTCATGCAAATAAGCGGCACCTGCAGGCGCTTCAGTACCGGGATCAACGCCAGGATCTCATTGGACTCACCGGAGTTGGACAGCGCGATGACGATATCCTGCGGCGTGACCATACCCAGATCGCCGTGCGCGGCTTCCCCCGGGTGCACAAAGAAGGACGAGGTGCCGGTACTGGCAAACGTTGCCGCCATTTTGCGTCCAATGTGGCCGGACTTACCCATCCCCATCACCACGACTTTGCCGGCACAGTAGAATATCTTCTCACATGCCAGACTAAAATCCTGATTAATGTACTGATCTAACTGCGCCAGACCTTCACGTTCAATCTCCAGAACGTCTTTGCCTGCTTTCTGAAAGTCAAAACCCGGCTGCAATTCTATTTGCGACATAATGCGTTTCCGTTACCCAGAGAGAAGAGGCGAGAGCCAGTACAGCATCGCCATCCATACGATAAATCCACCCGTCAGCAGCGCGCCTGCGCCTTTGCCGATCTGTCGTTGCCGCCGCCAGCAGAGCAGGGCAAATATCACGCTGACCAATAACATCACGCCGTAGTCGCGTGAGAACGCCAGGGGATTAAAGGGCCCTGGCGTAATCAGGGCCGGCAGCCCCATCACAATGGCGATATTAAATATGTTGGAACCGATGATATTACCAATGGCAATGTCATCCTCACCTTTGCGTGCCCCCGCAATGGCCGTGGCCAGCTCCGGCAGGCTGGTACCGATGGCAATCACCGTCAGGCCAATGGTCAGTTCACTGATGGCGAAATAGTTCGCCAGCACCGTCGCGTTATCCACGACCATACGCGTTGCCATCGGCATGATGATCAGCGCAACACCAAGCCACAGCAGGGCAACAGGCAGCGTGCCTTCTCGCGGAAGTTCGGCGACCTGCTCACGCGTGAGGCTATCCTGGCCCTGCTTTTCAGCCAGACGGGCGATTTTAACACTATACAGCAGCCAAATAACGGCCAGCGCCAGCAAGAAAATGCCGTCGCTGTAGCTCAGTACACCATCGTAAAATACGCACCCTGCCAGCAGACTTACGATTAACATTAGCGGCAATTCACGGCGCAGAACATCAGAATGCACGCGAAATGGATGGAGCAGTGCCGCCAGGCCTAAAATCAAGAGTATATTGACGATGTTAGAGCCAATCGCAGTGCCGACTGCCAGGTCTAACTGGCCATGCAGCGATGCCGAGACAGAGACGATGATTTCAGGAAGTGACGTTCCAACACTGACCACGGTCATCCCGATGACGACAGGCGGTACGCCCGTCAGGCGACACAGGATAGATGCAGCAAACACTAAACGGTCAGCACTGTAGACCACCAAAAGTAAACCAATTATTAACAGTGCTGTTGCTAAAAGCATCAAAAGTCCTTTCTTCAGGTATACTCGTCGGTCCATCGCGCGGAAATGGCTGGACTGCATACAGTCTGAGGCGTAACGAATTCCTAATTTTGACTTTATGCGCCGGAAAAGTAAAACAAATGCCAGCTTTCGCTAACCTCAACGGCTATTATTCTGTAAAAATGCGGAGTTGAGGGCTGATTCAGGCAGCATGCCTTAATGTGAGCAGGGTAATAAAGGAACCATAAATGAGCCAAACGATGGCGAATTTAGTCGATGTTCGCGGTGTGAGTTTTTCTCGCGCCAACAGATTGATATTTGATGATATTTCGTTGACCGTACCGCGTGGCAAGATCACTGCCATCATGGGGCCGTCCGGGATCGGTAAAACGACCCTGTTGCGCCTTATTGGTGGGCAGATCCCACCGGATAGCGGTGAAATTCTCTTTGATGGCGAAAACATCCCTGAGATGTCACGCTCGCGCCTGTATACTGTCCGCAAACGCATGAGCATGCTCTTTCAGTCTGGAGCCTTGTTCACCGACATGAATGTCTTTGATAACGTGGCCTATCCGCTGCGCGAGCATACCAGCCTGCCGCCTGAACTGCTGAAAAGCACGGTGATGATGAAGCTTGAAGCCGTCGGTTTGCGGGGCGCCGCGAAACTGATGCCTTCAGAGCTATCCGGGGGGATGGCGCGCCGCGCCGCGCTGGCGCGAGCCATTGCACTCGAACCTGATTTAATCATGTTTGACGAACCGTTCGTTGGACAGGATCCCATCACGATGGGCGTGCTGGTGAAGCTCATCTCTGAACTGAACAGTGCGCTTGGCGTCACCTGCATTGTGGTATCTCACGATGTACCGGAAGTATTGAGCATTGCCGATTACGCCTATATCGTGGCGGACAAAAAGATCGTCGCGCACGGTAGCGCTCAGGCGCTGCAGGAGAATTGCGATCCGCGCGTGCGGCAGTTCCTCGACGGTATTGCCGATGGCCCTGTGCCGTTCCGCTACCCGGCGGGCGACTATCGTGACGATTTACTGGGAATAGGGAGTTAAGCCACTCATGCTGTTAAATGCGTTGGCCGCTCTCGGACACCGTGGCATAAAAACCATCAGGACGTTCGGGCGTGCCGGATTGATGTTATTCAACGCGCTGGTCGGCAAGCCGGAATTCCGTAAGCACGCACCGCTGCTGGTGCGGCAGCTTTATAATGTCGGCGTGCTGTCGATGCTCATCATCATTGTCTCCGGTCTTTTTATCGGTATGGTGCTTGGGCTACAGGGCTATCTTGTTCTGACAACCTACAGTGCGGAAACCAGCCTCGGGATGCTGGTGGCGCTCTCGCTGCTGCGAGAACTGGGGCCGGTTGTGGCGGCGCTGTTGTTCGCCGGGCGTGCGGGGTCGGCATTAACGGCAGAAATTGGCCTGATGCGTGCGACCGAGCAGCTCTCCAGCATGGAGATGATGGCGGTCGATCCGCTACGTCGCGTGATCTCGCCGCGTTTCTGGGCTGGGGTGATCTCTTTACCGTTACTGACTATTCTGTTTGTCGCCGTGGGTATCTGGGGCGGTTCGCTGGTTGGCGTGCACTGGAAAGGCATTGATGCCGGTTTCTTCTGGTCCGCGATGCAGGACGCCATTGACCTGCGAATGGATCTGGTTAACTGCCTGATTAAAAGCGTGGTATTTGCCATTACGGTCACGTGGATTGCATTGTTCAATGGTTACGATGCCATCCCGACGTCGGCGGGCATTAGCCGTGCAACTACACGTACCGTCGTACATTCGTCGCTGGCCGTACTGGGTCTGGATTTTGTGCTCACCGCACTGATGTTTGGGAATTGAGTTCATGCAAACGAGAAAAAATGAAATTTGGGTCGGTGTATTCCTGCTTTTGGCGCTGCTGGCCGCGCTGTTCATCTGCCTGAGAGCGGCGGATATTACGTCTGTGCGCACCGAGCCGACGTATCGCATCTATGCCACCTTCGATAACATCGGCGGGCTGAAGGCGCGTTCACCGGTCCGTATTGGCGGCGTGGTGATCGGACGCGTAACGGACATTACGCTCGATGAGAAAACCTATCTGCCACGCGTCGCGATGGATATCGAAGAGCGTTATAACCATATCCCGGACACCAGTTCCCTTTCTATCCGTACTTCCGGCCTGCTGGGTGAACAATATCTGGCGCTTAACGTCGGTTTTGAAGACCCCGAGCTGGGAACGACTATCCTTAAAGACGGTAGCGTCATTCAGGATACGAAATCCGCGATGGTTCTGGAGGATATGATTGGTCAGTTCCTTTACAACAGCAAAGGGGATGAGAAAAAATCCGATGCAGCCCCTGCGCAGAGCGAAGAGCATACCGACGCCGCACCGACACCTGGTGCTGCGAATTAATTTCAGGAGAAGTCATTCATGTTTAAACGACTGTTAATGGTTGCCATGCTGGTCATCGCCCCTCTTACCGCCGCCCACGCTGCGGATCAGAGTAACCCGTACAAACTGATGGACGAAGCGGCGAAGAAGACCTTCGACCGTCTTACAAACGAACAGCCTAAAATTCGTGCTAATCCTGATTATCTGCGTGAAGTCGTTGACCAGGAACTGCTGCCGTATGTGCAGATAAAATATGCGGGTGCGCTGGTGCTGGGACGTTATTACAAAGACGCGACCCCTGCGCAGCGTGAGGCCTACTTTGCCGCGTTCCGTGAATACCTGAAACAGGCTTATGGCCAGGCGCTGGCGATGTACCACGGTCAGACCTATCAGATTGCGCCTGAGCAGCCGCTGGGTGATGCGACCATCGTGCCTATCCGCGTAACGATCAACGATCCTAACGGCCGTCCGCCGGTTCGTCTGGATTTCCAGTGGCGTAAAAACAGCCAGACCGGCCACTGGCAGGCGTATGACATGATCGCCGAAGGCGTAAGCATGATCACCACCAAACAGAACGAGTGGAGTGACCTGCTGCGCACTAAGGGTATTGATGGCCTGACCGCGCAGCTGCAGTCCATTGCTCGTCAGAAAATCACGCTGGACGAGAAGAAGTAATGTCACAGCAACTCAGCTGGTCGCGTGAAGGCGAGACATTAAAGCTGTCCGGTGAGCTGGATCAGGATCTGCTGAACCCCTTATGGGATAAACGCCATGAGGCCATGCAGGGCGTGACGCTTATCGACTTAACCGACATCACACGGGTCGATACGGCAGGCGTTGCGCTGCTTGCCCATCTGGTTGCGGTAGGGAAAAAGCAGGGGGCGAGCGTCACGCTTCGCGGCGCGAGCGATAATGTCGTTACCCTGGCGCAGCTCTACAATCTGCCTCAGGACGTATTGCCTCGTTAATATTTTCAGTGCGTTACTTCCGAAAGCCCTGACAGTTTCATCGTCGGGGCTTTTTGCTTGTTTAAGACGACGCCACTTTGCTCTAAGATGTTGGGCTTGTTTTCACTATCAGATGATTAAGAACCCATGGAAAATCATGAAATCCAGACAGTGCTGATGAATGCACTCTCCCTTCAGGAAGCCCACGTCACTGGCGATGGCAGTCACTTCCAGGTTATTGCTGTGGGTGAGATGTTCGACGGTATGAGCCGTGTGAAGAAACAGCAGGCTGTGTACGCGCCGCTGATGGAATATATTGCGGATAACCGCATCCACGCCCTGTCGATTAAAGCGTTCACCCCGCAAGAGTGGGCACGCGATCGCAAACTAAACGGTTTTTGAGCTGAGGGCGACAGGCCCGCAGCACGGTTGAATTTATAAGAGAGCACACAATGGATAAATTTCGTGTACAGGGGCCAACGCGTCTCCAGGGCGAAGTCACAATTTCTGGCGCGAAAAACGCCGCGCTGCCAATCCTCTTTGCTGCGCTGCTCGCGGAAGAGCCGGTAGAAATTCAGAACGTACCGAAGCTGAAAGATATCGATACCACCATGAAGCTGCTCACCCAGTTGGGCACGAAAGTCGAGCGTAACGGTTCCGTCTGGATCGACGCCAGCAAGGTGAACAACTTCTCTGCCCCTTACGATCTGGTGAAAACCATGCGTGCATCCATCTGGGCGCTTGGCCCACTCGTGGCGCGTTTTGGTCAGGGTCAGGTCTCTCTGCCGGGCGGCTGCGCTATCGGTGCGCGTCCGGTTGACCTGCACATCTTTGGTCTGGAAAAACTGGGCGCAGAGATCAAGCTGGAAGAAGGCTACGTTAAAGCGTCCGTCAATGGTCGTCTGAAAGGCGCGCACATTGTCATGGACAAAGTGAGCGTGGGCGCAACGGTGACCATTATGTCTGCGGCGACGCTGGCAGAAGGGACCACTATCATCGAAAACGCCGCGCGCGAACCGGAAATTGTGGATACCGCCAACTTCCTCGTGGCGCTGGGTGCGAAGATCACCGGTCAGGGTACCGACCGTATCACCATCGAAGGCGTTGAGCGTCTGGGCGGTGGTGTTTATCGCGTTCTGCCGGACCGTATCGAAACCGGTACCTTCCTGGTCGCTGCCGCGATCTCTGGCGGGAAGATTGTTTGTCGCAACGCGCAGCCCGATACCCTGGATGCGGTGCTGGCGAAACTGCGCGATGCGGGTGCGGATATCGAAATCGGTGAAGACTGGATCAGCCTTGATATGCACGGCCAGCGTCCAAAAGCGGTCAATGTGCGGACGGCACCGCATCCGGCGTTCCCAACGGACATGCAGGCGCAGTTCACCCTGTTGAACCTGGTCGCCGAAGGTACTGGCTTCATCACAGAAACCATTTTCGAAAACCGCTTTATGCACGTACCGGAGCTGATCCGTATGGGTGCGCATGCTGAGATCGAAAGTAATACCGTGATTTGCCATGGCGTTGAGAAACTGTCAGGTGCTCAGGTGATGGCAACCGATCTGCGTGCGTCTGCAAGCCTGGTGCTGGCGGGTTGTATCGCGGAAGGCACAACGATCGTGGATCGTATTTATCACATCGATCGTGGTTATGAGCGTATCGAAGATAAACTGCGCGCGCTGGGTGCCAATATCGAGCGTGTGAAGGGCGAGTAATCGTTCCGGCAGCCCCCTGCCAGCAATGACCGGGGGGTTGCTGTTCCTGTCAAAAACGCATTACTTCTGCGGTTCTCTTTTTGCCTTTCTCTGGCGAATCATGCGCGTTCTGTCGATAAATTCATGGGTGATGGGATCGTGGTAGCGCGAAGGCCAAATCACCCACGGATGCGTATCCAGCGCCGTCGCGATGATTAATTCTCCCTTGGGCCAGGGGCGGGTGAGGGCGTTTGCCAGAGTTGAAGAACTCAGTCCATGGCGGCGGGACTCTGCTGCCAGTGAAGTGCCTCTTTTGCGCAGTGCGGCAATAATATCAGCCGTGTGCCAGTCGATAAATTTCGTATCCATAACGCCGTCCTTAAGTTCGGATTCACCTACGCCGTTTCTTCTGAAACGACGGGGTTAATATACCCATTTCAAGCTTTTGTTCTAAAAAGTTCGCGTTACTTGAAGGGATATTCAGAATAAGACATGGCTTTATTCATGCGGTCTCTAAACCGATGGATTTACAGGAATACGTAATTTACAGGATTTTTCTGGAATCCCCCCGCCATGGTCGCGGGGAGAAACAAGGAGGGTTAACGGTCGCGCTGAACGGCGATGTGGGCAAGACCTATCAATGCCTCGCGCCAAGGGCTGTCGGGAATGACCTGGAGAGCTTCGATGGCTTTGTCGGCTTCTTCTTCCGCACGCTGCCGCGTCCATTCCAGCGATCCGCAGATAGCCATGGTTTCCAGCACAGGTTCCAGAAGATGGCGGCCATTTCCCTGCTCAATCGCTTCACGGATCATTTTCGCCTGTTCGGCTGTTCCGTTACGCATGGCATGAAGCAGCGGCAGGGTCGGTTTGCCTTCATTAAGGTCATCTCCCACGTTTTTGCCGAGCGTCTCGCCGTCCGCACTGTAGTCCAGCAAATCATCAATCAGCTGGAATGCCGTACCCAGATAGCGACCATAGTCCTGCAGGCCTTTTTCCTGTGCTTCGGTACAGTCAGCCAGAATGCCGGAACACTGGGCCGCCGCTTCAAACAGGCGCGCGGTTTTGCTGTAGATCACGCGCATGTAGTTTTCTTCGGTGATGTCCGGGTCGTTGACGTTCATCAGCTGCAGCACTTCGCCTTCAGCAATGACGTTTACGGCTTCGGACATCACTTCCAGCACTTTCAGGGAGCCCAGACTGGTCATCATCTGGAAGGCGCGGGTGTAGATAAAGTCCCCCACCAGTACGCTGGCTGCGTTCCCGAACGCGGCGTTAGCCGTGGCTTTGCCACGACGCATATCCGATTCATCCACCACATCGTCGTGCAGAAGCGTCGCCGTGTGGATAAATTCGATGAGCGCTGCGATAGTGATGTGGGCATTTCCCTGATAACCAACGGCTCTGGCAGCCAGAATGGCGATCATCGGACGAATGCGTTTACCACCGCCGCTGACAATGTAATAGCCCAACTGATTGATCAGCTGGACGTCAGAGTTGAGTTGCTCCAGGATTGCTGCATTCACACCCGCCATATCTTGCGCGGTTAACTCGTTGATTTTTTCTAAATTCATCGCAAAAGCCGGGCTTTTTATCCTGTTGATCCCATCTTCAATGGGGTAACGAAGGGTTTCGGTTTATCAATAGTAGTGCTGATTGTACTGAAAAAACGGCTCAGATAAACGTTACCGTACGTGTTGTGTTTTTTTTCTTCATGTATTGACGGTAGCACTTGTCAAAGGCTCGCGTTTTGCGTAATATTCGCGCCCTATTGTGAATATTTATAGCGCACTCTGAATCATACGAGGATGTGCGCGGAAGCGGAGTTTATATGTACGCGGTTTTCCAAAGTGGTGGTAAACAACACCGAGTAAGCGAAGGTCAGACCGTTCGCCTGGAAAAGCTGGACATCGCAACTGGCGAATCTGTTGAGTTCGCAGAAGTTCTGATGATCGCAAACGGTGAAGAAGTCAAAATCGGCGTTCCTTTCGTTGATGGCGGCGTTATCAAAGCTGAAGTTGTTGCACACGGTCGTGGCGAGAAAGTTAAAATCGTTAAGTTTCGTCGTCGTAAGCACTACCGTAAGCAGCAGGGCCACCGTCAGTGGTTCACTGATGTGAAAATTACTGGCATCAGCGCCTAAGACCTGAGGAGAGATTTAAATGGCACATAAAAAGGCTGGCGGCTCCACACGTAACGGTCGCGATTCAGAAGCTAAACGCCTGGGCGTTAAGCGTTTCGGTGGCGAATCCGTTCTGGCGGGTAGCATCATCGTTCGTCAACGTGGTACCAAATTCCACGCTGGCAACAACGTAGGTTGCGGTCGTGACCACACTCTGTTTGCTAAAGCAGACGGTAAAGTGAAATTTGAAGTTAAAGGCCCGAACAACCGTAAATACATCAGCATCGTTGCTGAGTAAGGTTTTCTCGGTCCGGTAACGGATTAAAGCCCCGCAACCTGTTGCGGGGCTTTTTACATTGGAAACCCGGTAATTTTTTCTGTAGGGAAAACGGGCATGAAGCAGCAGGCCGGCATAGGAATTCTTTTGGCGCTCACCACCGCAATGTGCTGGGGTGCGCTGCCAATTGCAATGAAGCAGGTGCTGGAAGTGATGGAGCCGCCTACGGTGGTCTTTTATCGCTTTCTGATGGCAAGCATCGGCCTCGGGGCGATTCTGGCCGTCAAAGGTAAGCTTCCACCCTTGCGGCTCTTCCGTAAACCGCGCTGGCTGGTGCTGCTGGCTATCGCGACGGGCGGTCTGTTCGGTAACTTCATCCTGTTCAGTTCTTCCCTGCAATATCTTAGCCCCACGGCGTCGCAGGTAATAGGTCAGCTTTCGCCGGTGGGCATGATGGTCGCCAGCGTCTTTATCCTCAAGGAGAAGATGCGCGGTACGCAGATTATCGGGGCGAGCATGCTGCTGTGCGGTCTGGTGATGTTCTTCAACACCAGTCTGATCGAGATTTTTACCCGCCTGACGGATTACACATGGGGTGTCATTTTCGGTGTGGGGGCAGCAACGGTCTGGGTGAGCTATGGCGTCGCGCAAAAGGTGTTATTGCGTCGACTTGCCTCACAGCAGATCCTCTTTTTGCTGTACACTTTGTGTACAATAGCATTGCTGCCATTAGCGAAGCCGGGTGTGATTACTCAGCTTAGCGACTGGCAACTGGCGTGCCTCATTTTTTGTGGGCTGAACACGCTGGTCGGTTATGGCGCGCTGGCCGAAGCGATGGCGCGCTGGCAGGCAGCACAGGTGAGCGCGTTGATCACGCTTACCCCGCTGTTTACGCTGTTATTTTCAGATTTGTTATCAATGGCCTGGCCCGATGTCTTCGTCAGACCGATGCTCAACCTGTTGGGTTATCTCGGTGCGTTTGTCGTGGTTGCGGGCGCGATGTATTCCGCCATTGGTCATCGTCTTTGGGGACGTTGGCGCAAAAATGAAGCGGTTGTAGTAGTCCCCCGCTCAGGCGAATGAGTTACGGAGAGTAAAATGAAGTTTGTTGATGAAGCGACGATCCTGGTCGTGGCTGGTGATGGCGGCAACGGTTGCGTGAGCTTCCGCCGTGAAAAGTATATCCCTCGTGGCGGTCCTGATGGCGGCGACGGTGGGGATGGTGGTGACGTGTGGCTGGAGGCGGATGAGAACCTCAACACGCTGATCGACTACCGTTTCGAAAAATCCTTCCGCGCTGAACGTGGCCAGAACGGCCAGAGCCGTGACTGTACCGGGAAACGCGGTAAAGACGTCACCATTAAGGTTCCGGTCGGTACGCGTGTGATTGACCAGGGAACCGGTGAAACCATGGGTGACATGACCAAACACGGTCAGCGCCTGATGGTAGCGAAAGGCGGCTGGCACGGACTGGGTAACAGCCGTTTCAAATCTTCCGTTAACCGTACGCCGCGTCAGAAAACGATGGGTACCCCGGGCGATAAGCGCGACCTGCAGCTGGAGCTGATGCTTCTGGCTGACGTGGGCATGCTGGGTATGCCAAACGCCGGTAAATCAACGTTCATTCGTGCCGTCTCTGCGGCGAAACCGAAAGTGGCGGACTATCCGTTTACCACGCTGGTACCAAGCCTGGGCGTTGTCCGCATGGATAACGAGAAGAGCTTTGTGGTTGCCGATATTCCGGGTCTGATTGAAGGCGCTGCGGAAGGCGCGGGTCTGGGTATTCGCTTCCTGAAACACCTTGAGCGTTGCCGCGTACTGCTGCACCTCATTGATATCGATCCTATCGATGGTTCCGATCCGGTTGAAAACGCCCGCATCATCATCGGTGAGCTGGAAAAATACAGCGAAAAACTGGCGAATAAACCACGCTGGCTGGTCTTCAACAAGATCGACCTGATGGACAAAGCCGAAGCGGAAGCAAAAGCGAAAGCCATTGCTGAAGCGATGGGTTGGGAAGATAAATACTACCTGATCTCTGCGGCAAGCCAGGTTGGCGTGAAAGATCTGTGCTGGGATGTGATGACCTTCATCATTGAGAACCCAATCGTTCAGGCGGAAGAAGCCAAACAGCCTGAAAAAGTCGAATTCATGTGGGATGACTACCACCGCCAGCAGCTCGAAGAGCTGGAAGCGGAAGAAGACGATGAAGACTGGGACGATGACTGGGATGAAGACGACGAAGAAGGCGTCGAGTTCATCTACAAGCACTAATATCTGTCCAAAGCCCCCATTATGGGGGCTTTTTTTATTCCAGCGTCGCAGGCAGCCAGCAGCTGGCGATTAAACCGCCTTCAGCGCCATTCTCAAGCGTGAGCCTGCCGTGGTGAAGCTGGACGATGCGCTGCACGATGCTCAGCCCCAGACCGCTGCCGCCGTAGCGCTGGTCAAGACGGCGGAATGGCTCGGTAATGGACTGCCGGTGCGCTTCATCAATCCCTGGGCCCTGATCGATAACGCTGATCTGCGTCCCCCCGTCGACCTCGGTTAACGTCACTGTAATCGTTGTCCCTGCCGGGCTGTAGCGTCCTGCATTTTCCAGCAGGTTGCGCAGCATCAGGCGCAGGAGCACGGCGTCTCCCTGAACCGTGAGCGCGCTTTTAGCGGGCCAAATTACCGTATGCTCTTTGGCTTCATGACCCAGGCCGAGAGGTTCAATGATATTTTCCGTCCAGCTTACGGTTTCGTAGTGGCCGCTCGCCATTGCCTGTCCGGCCCGGGCCAGCATCAGCAGCTGTTCGACGGTATGCATGAGCTGATCGATACGGCTAATCAGCGTTGCCGCCTGTGGCGCACCAGACTGCGACATCAGCTCCAGATGGAGCCGGATACCGGCAAGAGGCGTTCGAAGCTCGTGCGCGGCGTCTGCAGTGAAGAGACGCTCCTGTTGAATGGTATTGTCCAGCCGGGCGAGGAGCTGGTTCAGGGAGGTCGTCACCGCGCCGATCTCTTCCATATCGGAATACATAGGAAGCGGGGTTAAGTTATCCGCCGAACGGTTAGCCAGGCTGACACGCAGTTTATTCAGGGGCCGGGTGATCCAGGTGACCGCCCAGAAGGAGAAGAGCAGGGTAAAACCGACCATCACCAGAGAAGGGACCAGCAGCGAGGCAATCGCCTCGCGGATCTCTTTCTCGACATGGTTATTACGCGCTTTTGCTGACAGCGTTTCACTGACCAGGAAACTAATCTGCTCACGGCTTTCATGCCACAGCCAGATGACGCTTATCAGCTGGAAAAATAACAGAATGACCGCCAGCAGCACCATCAAACGCCGACGCATGCTGTTCATTTCTGGCTCTCCAGGCGATAGCCAACGCCACGGACGGTTTTGATTCTGTCCTTGCCGAGCTTACGACGCAGGTTGTGAATGTGGACTTCAAGGGTATTTGACCCCGGATCGTCCTGCCAGGAGTAGATATCCTGCTGGAGCGTTTCTCTGTGCACCGTTTGCCCGCTGCGCATGATCAGACGCGTAAGCAAGGCGAACTCTTTTGGTGTTACCTCGACCGCCTGATCCTGGCGCAGTACCTGCTGGGTTTGCAGATTCAGCGTAATATCGCCGTCGGTCAGTAAGTTATCACTATGTCCCTGATAGCGGCGAATCAACGCTCGCACCCGAGCCTGCAGCTCCGCAAGCGCAAAAGGCTTCACCAGGTAATCATCTGCGCCTGCATCGAGGCCGGTGATACGATCCTCAATGGCATCGCGTGCCGTCAGGATCAACACCGGGTTGGCGATACCGCGGCGTCGCCACTGGCTGAGCAGCGTAGCGCCGTCTTTATCAGGCAAGCCCAAATCGAGGATCACCAGACTGTATTCGCCGCTCTGAATCAGGGCGTCCGCCTCCGCTGCGGTGCCGGCACAGTCGAGGGCATACCCTTCATTGGCCAGCCCCAGCGCCAGCCCTTCCTGCAATAACAGATCGTCTTCAACTATAAGTAGTTTCATCGCTAGTTATTCTGGTAGATGTCCTTATAAAGCCTGCTTTCGAAGCGAACAAGCGGAATACGACGATTGCGCTGGTCGGTCGGTTCGACGGCATAGCCGGAAAGATACTGCACGAATGCCATGCGTTGTCCGCTGGCGGTAGTGATGAAGCCTGCAAGGTTGTAAACCCCCTGCAGTGAGCCTGTTTTAGCGGATACTTTGCCATCCACACCGGCAGCGTGAAGCCCGGCGCGGTACTGCAGTGAACCGTCATGCCCGGCCAGCGGCAGCATTGAAATAAAGTTTAGCTCAGTGTCATGCTGTGCAATGTACTGAAGCACCTGCATCATCGTGGCCGGAGAGATCAAATTATGGCGCGATAGTCCGGAGCCATCGACAGCGATGGTATTACCCAGATCGATCCCCGCCTGCTGGCGCAGGATCTGCCGAACCGCGTCTGAACCCGCGCGCCAGGTTCCCGGCACGCCGAAACGGGCGTGACCAATCATGCGAAACACCGTATCGGCAATCATGTTGTCCGACTTTTTCAGCATAATTCGCAATAAATCGTGCAGCGGTGGAGACTGTTTGCTGGCGATGACCGTACCGGGCTGGTTGACCTGCGTCTGACGAAGCAGCGTGCCCGAGTAGGTTATTCCCGCTTGTTTCAGTTCATCTTTCAGGATGGCGCCTGCATAGCTTGCGCCATCCTGTATCGCAAAGGCCAGCGGCAGCGGATCGGCGCGCTGGGTCAGGCAGCCGGTCAGCGTGAAGCGATTAAGATCGCCTGGTACGACGTCCAGCTCACAATATTGCGCATCCGGGGAGCCTTTCGCCAGCGTGCGGACCTGGCTAAACATCGTGACCGGGTAGTAGGACGCTATGCGGATAAACGCTAAATCATCCGGCTTTGGCGAGCTGTAAAGCGAAACCGAGAAGCAGTTACGGTCGACAATCGCGGCGGCGGGCGGGGCGCTAAAGCACTGGGTCATGTCGTTCCACGGCCAGCCTGGGGCTTTATCGTGGCTGGCAAAGATGGACGTGTCGATCAGCACATTGCCATCAATTTTCTGCACGCCAGATTTTTTCAGCACCGCAACCATATTGCGGATATCCTGGCGCTTAAAGGTCGGATCGCCGCCAAAACGGGCGATAAGATCGCCTTTCAGTTCGCCACCCTCGACGTTACCTTTGGTTTCAAGAGTGGTCGTAAAACGGAAGTCAGGCCCGAGCTGGAGCAGGGCGGCGAGGGCAGTGATCACCTTTTGGGTACTGGCAGGCAGCGCCATCTGTTGACTGTGATAGTCAATCTCGGGAGCCTGTGCGCCAACCTTCTGCACCATCAGGGCAAGGTTCGCGCCTGCGGGGAGCTGATTAATGTACTCATCAACATTCGCGGCCTGGGCGGTGAACGTTATACTGGTAGTCAATCCGATGATAAATCTGGAAAATCGCATAATCTCGCGCTAACAACCCGAAAACAAACCGTCATACTACGGTGCATGGCACTGCAAAGTAAACGATGACCCATAGTGAACTTCGCGGTAAAATGCATATCAAATTGAAAAATTGCTGCTGACCTGGGGCATTGCTCCCGGGTCGGTTTTCTTTTTGCTTCTTGCCCGCTTAGGGGGGCAGGAGCAGGGAACACTGCTCCCAACAGGAATGTTTAAGAGGTATAACAAATGCAAGCTATTCCGATGACCTTACGTGGTGCCGAAAAACTGCGCGAAGAGCTGGATTTCCTGAAATCCGTGCGTCGTCCTGAAATCATCGCCGCTATCGCGGATGCGCGCGAGCATGGCGACCTGAAAGAGAATGCTGAATACCACGCCGCGCGTGAGCAGCAGGGCTTCTGTGAAGGGCGTATTAAAGATATCGAAGCAAAACTGTCCAATGCACAGGTTATCGACATCACCAAAATGCCTAACAACGGGCGTGTGATCTTTGGTTCTACCGTGACCGTGCTGAACCTGGACAACGACGAAGAGCAGACCTATCGCATCGTGGGTGATGATGAAGCTGATTTCAAACAGAACCTGATTTCGGTGAACTCGCCGATTGCTCGCGGCCTGATTGGCAAAGAGCAGGACGATGTTGTCACCATCCGCACCCCTGGCGGTGAAGTAGAATACGAAATTATTAAGGTTGAATACCTGTAATTCGCTTCTCTACTAAGATGTTGATACATTGTAAAGAAAAGAAAAAGGCCGCGTAGCGGCCTTTTATCAACTCAAGGAGCATGGCATTTTGCTCGCCTGCTGACAGAAATCCCTCGTTTCACACAGAAAATGTGTTTAATTCAGGATATCCTTAACGTGGCAGCGAGATTTTACGCTCTTTAGACGGGCGGTAGAGCACCAGCGTTTTACCGATGACCTGTACATTACAGGCGCCGGTTTCGCGCACGATGGCTTCCACGATCAGGTTTTTAGTGTCTCTGTCTTCAGAGGCGATTTTCACCTTGATCAGCTCGTGGTGTTCCAGCGCTTGTTCAATCTCGGCAAGCACCCCTTCGGTCAAACCATTGTTGCCAAGCATCACTACAGGCTTGAGCGGATGTGCCAGACCTTTAAGGTGCTGTTTTTGTTTAGTACTCAGATTCATCGTATATTTTTGCTTACGTTGGGATTGAAAACGGTTCATTCTACCGCCATCTCCCTTATATCGCCAAATAGCTGCGTAGAAATTTACGTCACAGGCAAGCAACGATGAACCAGGACGGAAATGTTAAATGACAGGTAAAAAGCGTTCTGCCAGCTCCAGCCGCTGGCTCCAGGAACACTTTAGCGATAAATATGTTCAACAGGCACAGAAAAAGGGGTTGCGTTCCCGTGCCTGGTTTAAACTTGATGAAATACAGCAAAGTGACAAACTTTTTAAGCCGGGGATGACGGTTGTTGACCTCGGTGCGGCACCTGGCGGATGGTCCCAGTATGCGGTCACGCAGATCGGCGGAACGGGCCGAATCATCGCGTGCGATCTTTTACCAATGGATCCCATCGTCGGTGTCGACTTCCTTCAGGGCGACTTTCGTGATGAATTAGTGCTGAAAGCGTTACTTGATCGTGTAGGTGACAGTAAGGTCCAGGTTGTCATGTCAGATATGGCACCAAATATGTGCGGAACACCGGCGGTGGATATCCCCCGCGCCATGTATCTGGTGGAGCTAGCGTTAGAAATGTGTCGTGATGTACTAGCGCCTGGTGGTAGTTTTGTTGTGAAGGTGTTTCAGGGCGAAGGTTTCGAGGAGTATCTTAAGGAAATTCGCTCCCTGTTTGCGAAGGTCAAAGTTCGTAAGCCGGACTCTTCCCGGGCCCGTTCCCGTGAAGTGTATATTGTAGCGACCGGGCGAAAATGATAACCGGGAGATTTCAGACGAAAGTTTGAATGAAACTGGATATAGAGTATCCTGACGCTGTTTTTAACACAGTTGTAATATGAGGTTAATCCCTTGAGTGACATGGCGAAAAACCTAATACTCTGGCTGGTCATTGCCGTTGTGCTGATGTCAGTATTCCAGAGCTTTGGGCCCAGCGAGTCGAATGGCCGCAAGGTGGATTATTCTACCTTCCTGCAGGAGGTCAATCAGGACCAGGTTCGCGAAGCGCGTATCAACGGACGTGAGATCAACGTTACCAAGAAAGATAGTAACCGTTACACGACTTACATCCCGGTGAACGATCCTAAGCTGCTTGATAACCTTCTGACCAAAAACGTCAAGGTAGTTGGCGAGCCGCCAGAAGAACCAAGCCTGCTGGCTTCTATCTTCATTTCCTGGTTCCCGATGCTGCTTCTTATCGGCGTCTGGATCTTCTTTATGCGCCAGATGCAGGGCGGCGGTGGCAAAGGTGCCATGTCGTTCGGTAAGAGCAAGGCGCGTATGTTAACGGAAGATCAGATCAAGACCACTTTTGCAGACGTTGCCGGGTGTGACGAAGCGAAAGAAGAGGTCGGCGAACTGGTTGAATACCTGCGTGAACCGAGCCGTTTCCAGAAGCTGGGCGGTAAGATCCCGAAAGGCGTGCTGATGGTTGGCCCTCCGGGTACCGGTAAAACCCTGCTGGCGAAAGCCATTGCGGGCGAAGCGAAGGTGCCGTTCTTTACTATTTCAGGTTCTGACTTCGTTGAAATGTTCGTGGGTGTCGGTGCATCTCGTGTGCGTGACATGTTCGAGCAGGCCAAGAAGGCAGCACCGTGCATTATCTTCATCGATGAAATCGACGCCGTAGGCCGCCAGCGTGGCGCAGGTCTGGGCGGTGGTCATGATGAACGTGAACAGACGCTGAACCAGATGCTGGTTGAGATGGACGGTTTCGAAGGTAACGAAGGTATCATCGTTATCGCGGCGACTAACCGTCCGGACGTACTTGACCCTGCGCTGCTGCGTCCAGGCCGTTTCGACCGTCAGGTTGTTGTGGGTCTGCCGGACGTTCGCGGTCGTGAACAGATTCTGAAAGTTCACATGCGTCGCGTACCGCTGGCACCAGATATCGACGCGGCAATCATTGCGCGCGGTACTCCTGGCTTCTCCGGTGCGGACCTGGCTAACCTGGTCAACGAAGCAGCTTTGTTTGCCGCTCGCGGTAACAAGCGCGTGGTGTCCATGGTGGAGTTCGAGAAAGCGAAAGACAAAATCATGATGGGTGCGGAACGTCGCTCCATGGTGATGACGGAAGCGCAGAAAGAGTCCACGGCATACCACGAAGCGGGTCACGCGATTATTGGTCGCCTCGTACCGGAACACGATCCGGTGCATAAAGTGACGATTATTCCGCGCGGTCGTGCGCTGGGTGTGACCTTCTTCCTGCCTGAAGGCGACGCGATCAGCGCCAGCCGTCAGAAACTGGAAAGTCAGATTTCTACCCTCTACGGTGGTCGCCTGGCAGAAGAGATTATCTACGGTGTGGAACATGTTTCTACCGGTGCGTCCAACGACATCAAAGTCGCGACCAACCTGGCGCGTAACATGGTGACGCAGTGGGGCTTCTCCGACAAACTCGGTCCACTGCTGTATGCAGAGGAAGAGGGTGAAGTCTTCCTGGGCCGTTCTGTGGCGAAAGCGAAACATATGTCCGATGAGACGGCACGTATCATCGACCAGGAAGTAAAATCTCTGGTAGAGCGTAACTATGCACGTGCTCGCCAGATCCTGAACGACAATATGGACATCCTGCATTCGATGAAAGATGCGCTCATGAAGTATGAGACCATCGATGCACCGCAGATTGACGACCTGATGGCGCGCCGTGAAGTGCGTCCGCCAGCAGGCTGGGAAGACCCAGGCGCTTCCAATAATTCTGACAACAATGGCACCCCGCGTGCGCCGCGTCCGGTTGATGAACCGCGTACGCCAAACCCGGGCAACACCATGTCAGAACAGTTGGGCGATAAGTAAGTTACTGCTGTTGACGCGTTTGTCTGTACCTCAAACCCTGGAGCTTGCTCCGGGGTTTTTCATTTCTGTTTAACCATATAGATATCAGGGATTTCGCCATGAAATTATTCGCTCAGGACTCGCATCTCGATCTTTCACATCCCCATGTGATGGGGATCCTGAATGTTACCCCTGACTCCTTCTCTGACGGCGGCACGCACAACACGCTTATCGAGGCGGTTAAGCACGCGAATTTAATGATTAATGCGGGTGCCACCATCATTGACGTCGGCGGCGAATCGACGCGTCCTGGTGCGGCGGACGTGTCTGTGGAAGAAGAACTGGCGCGCGTTGTGCCGGTGGTTGAAGCGATTGCACAGCGGTTTGAAGTATGGATTTCCGTTGATACCTCCAAACCCGAAGTGATTCGTGAAGTGGCGAGAGTGGGCGCTCACATTATTAATGATATTCGCTCACTCACCGAGCCTGGCGCACTTGAAGCCGCGGCAGAGACGGGGTTACCGGTATGCCTGATGCACATGCAGGGCCAACCGAAAACCATGCAGGAAGCACCGAAGTATGACGATGTCTTTGCCGACGTGTATCGCTTCTTTATTGAGCATATTGCACGCTGTGAACGTGCAGGTATCCCAAAAGAGAAATTGCTGCTCGACCCGGGGTTCGGTTTCGGTAAAAATCTCTCACACAATTATGCGTTGCTTGCGCGCCTGTCGGAATTCCATCATTTTGGCCTGCCGTTACTGGTGGGGATGTCGAGAAAGTCGATGATTGGGCAGTTGCTGAACGTGGGGCCGAGCGAACGCCTGAGCGGCAGCCTGGCCTGCGCAGTGATTGCGGCGATGCAGGGTGCGCACATTATTCGTGTCCATGACGTCAAAGAAACAGTAGAAGCCATGCGTGTGGTGGAAGCCACACTGGCAGCGAAGGAAAACAAACGCTATGAGTAATCGTAAATATTTTGGTACCGACGGTATCCGTGGGCGTGTAGGCGATGCTCCCATCACCCCTGATTTTGTCCTGAAGCTCGGCTGGGCTGCTGGCAAGGTACTGGCGCGTCATGGTTCACGTAAAATTATCATCGGTAAAGACACCCGTATTTCGGGCTATATGCTGGAGTCCGCGCTTGAAGCGGGTCTGGCAGCTGCCGGACTGTCCGCCTCCTTTACGGGCCCAATGCCAACGCCTGCAGTCGCGTATCTGACGCGCACCTTCCGTGCGGAAGCGGGGATTGTCATCTCGGCTTCTCACAACCCGTTCTACGACAACGGCATTAAATTCTTCTCCATTGACGGCACCAAGCTGCCGGATGACGTGGAAGAGGCGATTGAAGCCGAAATGGAAAAAGAGATCACCTGTGTTGATTCCGCAGAGCTGGGTAAAGCGAACCGTATCGTCGATGCGGCGGGGCGTTACATCGAATTCTGTAAAGGTACCTTCCCGAATGAGCTGAGCCTGGCTCATCTGAAAATTGTGGTGGACTGTGCGAACGGTGCGACCTACCACATCGCCCCAAATGTTTTCCGCGAACTGGGTGCGAAAGTGATCGCCATCGGCTGCGAGCCGGATGGTCTGAACATTAACGAGCAGGTGGGGGCAACTGACGTTCGTGCCCTGCAGGCGCGTGTTCTGGCGGAGAAAGCCGATCTCGGTATTGCGCTGGACGGCGACGGTGACCGCGTGATCATGGTCGACCACGAAGGTAACAAGGTCGACGGCGATCAGATCCTCTACATCATTGCACGTGAAGGTCTGCGTCAGGGCCAGCTGCGCGGCGGTGCGGTAGGTACGCTGATGAGTAACATGGGCCTGGAACTGGCGCTGAAACAGCTCGGTATTCCGTTCGTGCGCGCGAAAGTGGGTGACCGCTACGTGCTGGAAAAACTGCAGGAGAAGGGCTGGCGCATCGGTGCAGAAAACTCGGGTCACGTCATCCTGCTCGACAAAACCACCACCGGTGACGGTATCGTGGCCGCGCTGCAGGTGGTTGCCGCGATGGCGCGCAACCATATGAGCCTGCACGATCTGTGCAGCGGAATGAAAATGTTCCCACAGATCCTGGTGAACGTGCGCTTTACTGCTGGCAAAGGCGATCCGCTGGAAAATGAGAACGTCAAAGCGGTGATGGCTGATGTTGAAGCGGCTCTGGGCAGCCGTGGACGCGTGCTGCTGCGTAAGTCCGGTACCGAACCGCTGATCCGCGTGATGGTGGAAGGCGAAGACGAAGCGCAGGTCACCGAATTTGCGCACCGTATTGCGGATGCTGTGAAAGCTGCATAATCTTGCACGCTAAATGTTTAAAAAGGCGGCGTTTGCCGCCTTTGTTTTAAGCAATTCATGGCTTTTTGCTGTTTTTTTCCGCAGTTGATACAATGCGTCGAAAATGCCCTTGCGAAGGTGATTCGCTTTGGTTAGTATTCACACCCGCTTCAGTGGGAAACAAAAATCCTGCTAATTGGTCGAAGCATTGGTATGCGGCAAATCCGCAAGGAACAGGTTGATTATGTACGAAGCTCTTTTAGTTGTTTTCCTTATTGTAGCCATCGCTCTCGTAGCGCTGATTATGCTGCAGCAAGGTAAAGGCGCTGATATGGGAGCCTCCTTCGGAGCAGGCGCTTCCGGTACGCTGTTCGGTTCAAGTGGTTCTGCGAACTTCATGACCCGCACAACGGCGATTCTGGCTACGCTGTTCTTCATCATCAGTCTGGTGCTTGGCAATATCAACAGCAATAAGACCAGCAAAGGAAGCGAGTGGGAAAACCTGAGCGCGCCAGCGAAAACTGAGCAGACTCAGCCAGCTGCACCGGCTAAGCCAACCAGCGATATCCCGCACTAAGTATTCTGTACCGAGGTGGTGGAATTGGTAGACACGCTACCTTGAGGTGGTAGTGCCCTAACGGGCTTGTGGGTTCGAGTCCCATCCTCGGTACCAATATTCCAGAAGAAAGACGTCGAAAGACGTCTTTTTTTTCGTCTGTATATTGTGGTAGCGGGCAAAATGGCGGGTGGCGCTGCGCTTACCCGCCCTACAAAAGTCCAAATAAAAAAGGCGTCCCCAGGACGCCTTTTGCATGCTACATCAGCGATTATTTCTTATCGCTGTGCTCCAGGTTTTCAACCTGCGGCAGGCCGTTACCTGAACTCGCTGACAGCAAACCGTTCTCAACATAGTTGAACAGCTTCTCACGTGTATCGGTGATGTCCAGGTTACGCATGGTCAGCTGACCAATACGATCGTCTGGTGAGAACACAGATTCACCTTTCTCCATAGTCAGACGCTCTGCTTTATAGGTCAGGTTGTCAGACACGGTGTTCAGGATTGAGTAGTCGTTACCGCGACGCAGTTCGAGGGTCACTTCACCGGTGATCGCGCTTGCCACCCAACGCTGCAGCGCATCACGCAGCATCAGCGCCTGTGGATCGAACCAGCGGCCCTGATACAGCAGTTTGCCCAGCTGACGGCCATGAGAGTGATACTGCTCAATGGTGTCTTCGTTGTGAATGCCGGTCAGCAGACGCTCGTAAGCGATGTGCAGCAGCGCCATTCCCGGGGCTTCATAAATGCCACGGCTTTTCGCTTCGATGATACGGTTTTCAATCTGATCGCTCATGCCCAGACCGTGACGACCGCCAATACGGTTAGCTTCCAGCATCAGCTCAACATCGTCAGAGAAGGTTTTACCGTTCAGCGCAACCGGATGGCCGCGTTCGAAACGCACGGTCACTTCTTCTGCCTGGATTTTGACGTTCTCGTCCCAGAACTTCACGCCCATGATCGGGTTAACGATCTTCACGCTGGAGTTCAGGAATTCCAGGTCTTTCGCTTCGTGCGTCGCACCCAGCATGTTGGAGTCGGTGGAATAGGCTTTCTCGACTGACATCTTATAGTCGAAACCGCAGGCGATCATAAACTCGGACATCTCATGACGACCACCCAGCTCGTCGATGAAGTCGGTGTCCAGCCACGGTTTGTAAATCTGCAGTTCGGCGTTGGTCAGCAGGCCATAGCGATAGAAGCGTTCGATATCGTTTCCTTTATAGGTGCTGCCGTCACCCCAGATGTTGACGCCGTCTTCTTTCATCGCCGCAACCAGCATGGTGCCGGTGACCGCACGGCCCAGCGGGGTGGTGTTGAAATAGGTCAGACCGCCGGTGGTGTTATGGAATGCACCACACTGAATAGCCGCGATACCTTCCGCGACAAGTTGCTTACGGCAGTCAATCAGGCGCGCGTTCTCTGCACCATACTCTTTAGCGCGACGAGGAATGGCATCATAGTCGTCCTCATCCGGCTGACCCAGGTTCGCAGTATAGGCATACGGAACCGCTCCCTTCTGGCGCATCCACAGCAGTGCAGCGCTGGTATCCAGGCCACCTGAGAAAGCGATGCCAATACGTTGTCCTACCGGAAGATGCTTGAGAATCGTCGTCATAGAATAAAACCCTGCTTGATTGACTGATTAGAGACCGCTTTCGCTCTCTTGTGCATTTTTATGCAAAATAAGTGAGTATTCATTTAATCATCTTTTGGCGAAGACCGGAAGAGAGTCATGCGTTTTTTGTAATAATTTTGGTCTGATCGATCTGGCGGAAGTCGCCTTGACAGGTGGGGTCAACTATCAATATACTAAACGCCGATTTTACGTCCCGTCTTCGGTACCAAATCCCAGCATTATTTGCAAATTCTGTCCAAAACGCGTAGAATTTGCCACGTTTCAGGCGCGGGGTGGAGCAGCCTGGTAGCTCGTCGGGCTCATAACCCGAAGGTCGTCGGTTCAAATCCGGCCCCCGCAACCACTTTCCCATAAAGTTCTTTTTCAAATATACTGTGAAGACTTAGAGCCTTCGTAGCTGGATTTGAAAAAATTCTTTCGGAAAGTGCTCCAGGCCACAGTTGTGGCTATAGGGTTCAGTTATCTAAAGCCCCGATTTATCGGGGTTTTTTGTTATCTGACTACAGAATAACTGGGCTTTACGCCCTTTTTTTATGTCTTGGGGGTGGGCTTGTCCACATTAGAGCAAAAATTAACAGAGATGATTACTGCACCGGTCGAAGCACTGGGCTACGAACTGGTCGGCATCGAATTCGTTCGCGGCCGTACATCGACGCTGCGCATCTATATTGATAGTGAAGATGGCATCAATGTTGATGATTGTGCTGATGTCAGCCACCAGGTGAGTGCGGTTCTTGATGTTGAAGACCCGATTACCGTTGCGTACAACCTGGAAGTTTCCTCACCTGGCCTCGATCGCCCGATGTTCACGGCCGAGCACTATGTGCGCTTTACCGGTGAAGAAGTGGCTCTCGTTCTGCGTATGGCCGTACAGAACCGCCGTAAATGGCAGGGAATTATCAAAGCTGTTGATGGTGAAATGATCACGGTGACAGTCGAAGGCAAAGATGAAGTGTTCGCGCTGAGTAATATCCAGAAGGCGAACCTGGTTCCCCACTTTTAACAGTCTGGATTGAGGTGAAAAGCCCGCGATGAACAAAGAAATTTTGGCTGTTGTTGAAGCCGTCTCCAACGAGAAATCACTGCCGCGTGAAAAGATTTTTGAAGCGCTGGAAAGTGCACTGGCTACAGCAACCAAGAAAAAATACGAACAAGAGATCGATGTTCGCGTAGAAATCGATCGTAAAAGCGGTGACTTCGATACATTCCGTCGTTGGGTAATCGTTGAAGAAGTGACCCAGCCGACCAAAGAGATCACCCTGGAAGCCGCCCGTTTTGAAGACGAAAGTCTGAACGTGGGTGACTACGTTGAAGATCAGATTGAATCTGTGACCTTCGACCGTATCACCACCCAGACCGCTAAACAGGTTATCGTGCAGAAAGTGCGCGAAGCCGAGCGCGCGCTGGTTGTCGATCAGTTCCGCGATCAGGAAGGCGAAATCATCACCGGCGTGGTGAAGAAAGTGAACCGCGACAATATCTCCCTGGAGATCAAATCCGAAGGGTTGCCGGGTAACGCTGAAGCCGTGATCCTGCGTGAAGATATGCTGCCGCGTGAAAACTTCCGTCCAGGCGACCGTATTCGCGGTGTTCTGTACGCCGTTCGCCCTGAAGCGCGTGGCGCACAGCTGTTCGTGACCCGTTCTAAACCAGAAATGCTGGTAGAACTGTTCCGTATCGAAGTACCGGAAATCGGTGAAGAAGTTATCGAGATTAAAGCGGCGGCTCGCGATCCGGGCTCCCGTGCGAAAATTGCGGTGAAAACCAACGACAAGCGTATCGACCCGGTCGGTGCTTGCGTCGGTATGCGCGGTGCGCGTGTCCAGGCAGTGTCTACTGAGCTGGGCGGCGAACGTATTGATATCGTTCTGTGGGATGACAACCCGGCGCAGTTCGTGATCAACGCAATGGCTCCAGCTGATGTGGCGTCTATCGTTGTTGACGAAGACAAACACACCATGGATATCGCTGTTGAAGCGGGCAACCTGGCGCAGGCAATCGGCCGTAACGGCCAGAACGTACGCCTGGCGTCACAGCTGAGCGGCTGGGAACTCAACGTGATGACCGTTGATGACCTGCAGGCTAAGCATCAGGCTGAAGCCCATGCGGCGATCGATACCTTCACGAAATACCTGGATATTGACGAAGACTTCGCCACTGTTCTGGTTGAAGAAGGTTTCTCTACGCTGGAAGAACTGGCCTATGTGCCAATGAAAGAGCTGCTGGAAATTGACGGTCTGGATGAACCAACCGTTGAAGCCCTGCGTGAACGCGCTAAAAACGCACTGACCACCCTGGCACTGGCTCAGGAAGAAAGCCTTGGCGATAAGAAGCCGGCTGATGACCTGCTGAATCTGGAAGGTCTTGATCGTGCGATTGCGTTCAAGCTGGCTGCCCGTGGTGTTTGTACGCTGGAAGATCTCGCTGAGCAAGGCGTTGATGACCTGGCTGATATCGAAGGTTTAACCGACGAGAAAGCCGGCGAGCTCATCATGGCCGCACGTAATATTTGCTGGTTCGGCGACGAAGCGTAATAAACTGTAGCAGGAAGGAACAGCATGACTGATGTAACTGTAAAATCGCTGGCTGCTGAGATTCAGACCTCCGTGGACCGCCTGGTACAGCAATTTGCTGATGCAGGGATCCCGAAGTCCGCTGATGACTCGGTGACCGCGCAAGAAAAACAAACCTTGTTAACGCACCTGAACCGTGAACACGGTTCTACGCCTGACAAGTTAACGCTGCAGCGCAAAACGCGTAGCACGTTAAACATCCCTGGTACCGGTGGCAAAAGCAAATCGGTACAAATTGAAGTCCGCAAGACGCGCACCTTTGTAAAACGTGATCCGCAAGAGGCAGAACGCCTTGCCGCGGAAGAGCAGGCACAGCGTGAAGCGGAAGAACAAGCTCAGCGTGAGGCGGAAGCAGCCGCCAAACGTGAAGCAGAATTAAAAGCTGAACGTGAGGCCGCAGAAAAAGCGAAACGCGACGCAAGTGATAAAGTGAAGCGTGACGCTGCGGAAAAAGACAAAGTGAGCAATCAACAGACAGACGAAATGACCAAAACCGCCCAGGCTGAAAAAGCCCGCCGTGAAAATGAAGCTGCCGAGCTGAAGCGTAAAGCGGAAGAAGAAGCCCGCCGTAAGCTGGAAGAAGAAGCTCGCCGCGTCGCCGAAGAAGCGCGCCGTATGGCAGAAGAAAACGAGAAGAATGGTGTGAATACCGTTGAGCCGACTGAAGACACCAGCGACTATCACGTGACCACTTCTCAGCATGCGCGTCAGGCTGAAGATGATAACGACCGTGAAGTGGAAGGCGGTCGTGGTCGTGGCCGTAATGCAAAAGCTGCGCGTCCGGCGAAAAAAGGCAACAAGCACGCTGAATCCAAAGCTGACCGTGAAGAAGCACGCGCGGCTGTTCGCGGTGGTAAAGGCGGCAAGCGTAAAGGTTCCGCTCTGCAGCAGGGCTTCCAGAAGCCTGCTCAGGCCGTTAACCGTGACGTTGTGATCGGCGAAACCATTACCGTTGGCGAACTGGCGAACAAGATGGCGGTTAAAGGCTCTCAGGTCATCAAAGCGATGATGAAACTGGGCGCCATGGCGACCATCAACCAGGTGATCGATCAGGAAACCGCACAGCTGGTTGCTGAAGAGATGGGCCACAAAGTTATCCTGCGTCGTGAAAACGAGCTGGAAGAAGCAGTAATGAGCGACCGTGATACTGGCGCTGCGGCTGAACCGCGTGCACCGGTTGTGACCATCATGGGTCACGTTGACCACGGTAAAACCTCTCTGCTTGACTACATTCGTTCTACTAAGGTTGCCTCGGGTGAAGCGGGTGGGATTACCCAGCACATCGGTGCATACCACGTAGAAACTGACAACGGTATGATCACCTTCCTGGATACCCCGGGCCACGCCGCGTTTACCTCTATGCGTGCTCGTGGTGCTCAGGCGACGGATATCGTTGTTCTGGTTGTTGCGGCGGACGACGGCGTCATGCCGCAGACCATCGAAGCTATCCAGCACGCGAAAGCAGCCGGTGTGCCGGTTGTGGTTGCAGTGAACAAGATCGATAAGCCAGAAGCGGATCCCGATCGTGTTAAAAACGAACTTTCCCAGTACGGTATCCTGCCGGAAGAGTGGGGCGGTGAAAGCCAGTTCGTACACGTGTCTGCGAAAGCGGGTACCGGTATCGACGAACTGCTGGACGCGATCCTGCTGCAGGCCGAAGTTCTGGAGCTGAAAGCCATCCGTAACGGTATGGCGAGCGGCGCGGTGATCGAATCCTTCCTGGATAAAGGACGTGGCCCGGTTGCTACCGTTCTGGTTCGTGAAGGTACACTGCATAAAGGCGATATCGTTCTGTGCGGTTTCGAATACGGCCGCGTTCGTGCGATGCGTAACGAACTGGGTCAGGAAGTGCTGGAAGCGGGTCCGTCCATTCCAGTGGAAATCCTGGGTCTGTCCGGTGTTCCGGCTGCCGGTGACGAAGTGACCGTTGTGCGTGACGAGAAGAAAGCGCGTGAAGTGGCACTGTACCGTCAGGGCAAATTCCGTGAAGTTAAACTGGCTCGTCAGCAGAAATCTAAACTCGAGAACATGTTTGCCAACATGACCGAGGGCGAAGTTCACGAAGTGAACATCGTTCTGAAAGCCGACGTTCAGGGTTCTGTGGAAGCGATCTCCGACTCCTTGCTGAAACTGTCTACCGACGAAGTGAAAGTGAAGATCATCGGTTCGGGCGTAGGTGGTATCACCGAAACCGACGCTACCCTGGCTGCTGCCTCTAACGCTATCCTGGTTGGCTTCAACGTTCGTGCGGATGCGTCTGCGCGTAGGGTGATTGAATCCGAAAGCCTGGATCTGCGTTACTACTCCGTCATCTATAACCTGATCGACGAAGTGAAAGCCGCGATGAGCGGTATGCTGTCTCCTGAGCTGAAACAGCAGATCATCGGTCTGGCTGAAGTACGTGACGTGTTCAAATCACCGAAATTCGGTGCGATCGCGGGCTGTATGGTGACCGAAGGTAACATCAAGCGTCACAACCCAATCCGCGTACTGCGTGACAACGTGGTTATCTACGAAGGCGAGCTGGAATCCCTGCGCCGCTTCAAAGATGACGTTAACGAAGTCCGTAACGGCATGGAATGTGGTATCGGTGTGAAGAACTACAACGACGTTCGCGTTGGCGATATGATCGAAGTGTTCGAGATCATCGAAATTCAGCGTACCATCGCTTAATTACCGATTGTAAGCCGGGATCGCCTCGCGCCACCCGGCAATATTTTCAAAAAGGGGCTTTAGCCCCTTTTTTGTCTGGAGAATTTATTATGGCGAAAGAATTTGGTCGCCCTCAGCGCGTAGCGCAGGAAATGCAGAAAGAGATCGCACTCATTCTGCAACGTGAAATTAAAGACCCGCGCGTCGGCATGATGACCACCGTTTCCGGTGTCGAAATGTCCCGTGATTTGGCCTATGCCAAAGTGTTCGTCACCTTCCTGAACGATCAGGACGAAGCGGCAGTGAAAAACGGCATTAAAGCGCTGCAGGAAGCCTCTGGTTTCATCCGCTCCCTGCTTGGCAAAGCGATGCGCCTGCGTATCGTGCCTGAACTGACCTTCTTCTACGACAACTCGCTGGTCGAAGGTATGCGTATGTCCAACCTGGTGACCAGCGTGGTTAAACATGACGACGAGCGTCGTGTTAACCCAGCGGACGACAGCAAGGAGGACTAATGAGTCGTCCTCGTCGTCGCGGTCGCGACGTGCATGGTGTGCTGCTGCTGGATAAACCCCAGGGCGCTTCCAGCAACGACGTGCTGCAAAAAGTTAAGCGTATTTATAACGCCAACCGTGCGGGCCACACCGGCGCGCTCGATCCGCTGGCAACCGGCATGCTGCCGGTCTGCCTGGGAGAGGCGACAAAGTTTTCCCAGTACCTGCTCGACTCCGATAAGCGCTACCGCGTTATCGCTAAACTGGGCCAGCGCACGGATACCTCCGACGCGGATGGCCAGGTGGTAGAAGAGCGTCCGGTGACCTTCAGCGCGGAACAGCTTGATGCTGCGCTGGAGAGTTTCCGTGGGGACACGATGCAGGTGCCGTCGATGTATTCGGCGCTGAAGTATCAGGGAAAAAAACTCTACGAATATGCGCGCCAGGGCATTGACGTCCCGCGTGAAGCCCGTCCGATAACCGTGTATGAGCTGCTGTTTATTCGCCACGAAGGTGATGAGCTGGAGCTGGAGGTGCACTGTTCGAAAGGGACCTATATTCGCACCATCATCGACGACCTCGGTGAAAAGCTGGGCTGCGGCGCACATGTGATTTACCTGCGCCGTCTGGCGGTGAGCAAGTACCCGGTAGAGCGGATGGTGACCCTGGAGCAACTGCGCGAGCTGGTAGAACAGGCGGAAGTGCAGGGGATCGCGCCGGCAGATTTGCTGGATCCATTGCTGATGCCGATGGACAGTCCGGCAGCGGACTTCCCGGTTGTTAATCTTCCTTTAACATCCTCCGTTTACTTTAAGAACGGCAACCCGGTTCGTACGGCGGAAGCGCCGCTGGAAGGACTGGTACGCGTGACCGAAGGCGACGAAGGGAAATTCATCGGTATGGGCGAAATGGATGGTGAGGGGCGCGTTGCGCCGCGTCGTCTGGTCGTCGAGTATCCGATCGAAGCATGACGGTGATGACGGCTCACCTTGCGATAAGCAGGGGAGACGAGTAGAATATCGCCGCTTAACGCCTGGTAAATTGTTTAACAATCTGCGGGGCGTACATGGGGTCGCTGAATTAGAGATCGGCATCCTTACATTCTTTATACTTTGGAGTTTGAAAATGTCTCTAAGCGTTGAAGCTAAAGCTAAAATCGTTTCTGAGTTTGGTCGTGGTACTAACGACAGCGGTTCTACCGAAGTTCAGGTTGCACTGCTGACTGCACAGATTAACCACCTGCAGGGTCACTTTGCAGAGCACAAAAAAGATCACCACAGCCGTCGTGGTCTGCTGCGTATGGTTTCTCAGCGTCGTAAACTGCTCGACTACCTGAAACGTAAAGATGTTGCACGCTACACCGCGCTGATCGAGCGTCTGGGTCTGCGTCGCTAAGTCTTGCGAGTTTCAGAAAAGGGGGCCTGATGGCCCCTTTTTTCAACCAGACGGCAGCAATTCACTGGAAACTATTGTATTGTTGCTATAAATGATCTTCATTGCAGAGGTTCGCGCGGCTAATGAGAGGCTTCACCCATGGGGGTGTTGGTTGTCATTAGTCGCGAGGATGCGAAGAAGGTCGGGTTAAATCGACAGCACACCGGTGGTGTGCTGTCAAACATTTAAGAAAGGACAGAACTTTGCTGAATCCGATCGTTCGTAAATTCCAGTATGGTCAACATACCGTCACGCTGGAAACCGGCATGATGGCGCGTCAGGCTACTGCTGCCGTTATGGTAAGCATGGATGACACTGCGGTATTCGTTACCGTTGTTGGCCAGAAAAAAGCTAAACCAGGTCAGGACTTCTTCCCGCTGACCGTTAACTACCAGGAGCGTACCTACGCTGCCGGTAAAATCCCGGGTGGTTTCTTCCGTCGTGAAGGCCGTCCAAGCGAAGGCGAAACCCTGATCGCGCGTCTGATTGACCGCCCGGTTCGTCCGCTGTTCCCGGAAGGCTTCGTTAACGAAGTACAGGTTATCGCGACCGTTGTTTCCGTTAACCCGCAGGTTAACCCGGACATCGTAGCGATGATCGGTGCGTCCGCTGCCCTGTCACTGTCTGGTATTCCATTCAATGGTCCAATCGGTGCCGCGCGCGTTGGCTACATCAACGACCAGTACGTGCTGAACCCAACCCAGGAAGAGCTGAAAGAAAGTAAGCTGGACCTGGTGGTTGCGGGTACTGAAGCGGCTGTACTGATGGTTGAATCCGAAGCTGAACTGCTGAGCGAAGACCAGATGCTGGGCGCTGTGGTATTTGGCCACGACCAGCAGCAGATCGTTATCCAGAACATCAACGACCTGGTGAAAGAAGCCGGTAAACCACGTTGGGACTGGCAGCCAGAAGCGGCAAACGACGCGCTGAACGCACGCGTTGCTGCCCTGGCAGAATCTCGTCTGAGCGATGCATACCGCATCACTGACAAACAGGAGCGTTACGCTCAGGTTGACGTGATCAAGTCTGAAACTATCGCGACCCTGGTTGCTGAAGATGAAACTCTGGACGCTAATGAGCTGAGCGACATCCTGCACGCTATCGAGAAAAACGTTGTTCGTAGCCGCGTACTGGCAGGCGAGCCGCGTATCGATGGCCGCGAAAAAGACATGATCCGTGGTCTGGATGTGCGTACTGGCGTTCTGCCACGTACTCACGGTTCCGCGCTGTTCACTCGTGGCGAAACGCAGGCGCTGGTTACCGCGACCCTGGGTACTGCACGTGATGCGCAGATCATCGACGAACTGATGGGCGAGCGCACTGACAGCTTCCTGTTCCACTACAACTTCCCTCCGTACTCCGTAGGCGAAACCGGTATGGTTGGCTCGCCGAAGCGTCGTGAAATTGGTCACGGTCGTCTGGCGAAGCGCGGCGTACTGGCAGTCATGCCAGAAGCAGACAAATTCCCGTACACCGTACGTGTAGTGTCTGAAATCACCGAATCCAACGGTTCCTCTTCTATGGCTTCCGTGTGTGGTGCCTCTCTGGCGCTGATGGATGCAGGCGTGCCAATCAAAGCCGCCGTTGCGGGTATCGCAATGGGCCTGGTGAAAGAAGGCGACAACTTCGTTGTTCTGTCTGACATTCTGGGTGACGAAGACCACCTGGGCGATATGGACTTCAAAGTAGCGGGTTCCCGCGAAGGTATCTCTGCACTGCAGATGGATATCAAAATTGAAGGTATCACCAAAGAGATCATGCAGGTTGCTCTGAACCAGGCTAAAGGTGCGCGTCTGCACATCCTGGGCGTGATGGAACAGGCAATTAACGCGCCGCGTGGCGACATTTCTCAGTTCGCTCCACGTATCCACACCATCAAGATCAATCCAGACAAGATCAAAGATGTTATCGGTAAGGGCGGTTCCGTAATCCGTGCGCTGACCGAAGAGACTGGCACCACCATCGAAATCGAAGATGACGGTACTGTGAAGATCGCAGCAACCGACGGCGAGAAAGCGAAATTCGCGATCCGTCGCATCGAAGAAATTACTGCAGAAATCGAAGTGGGCCGTGTCTACGCAGGTAAAGTGACCCGTATCGTTGACTTTGGCGCGTTCGTTGCCATCGGTGGCGGTAAAGAAGGTCTGGTTCACATCTCTCAGATCGCTGACAAGCGCGTTGAGAAAGTGACTGATTACCTGCAGATGGGTCAGGAAGTACCGGTGAAAGTTCTGGAAGTTGATCGCCAGGGCCGTATCCGTCTGAGCATTAAAGAAGCAACCGAGCAGTCTCAGCCAGCTGCTGCGCCAGAAGCACAGGCAGCAGAACAGCAAGGCGAGTAAGTTGCCATTTGCCCTCCGCTTTGCGGAGGGCCTATTATCAGGCAGGACGCCTTGTTAAGCCGCCGGGGGACAGGACGTTCATCCAATAGTTGTCTTCGGGAGTGGGAAATGAAGCCTTTTTTGCGCTGGTGTTTCGTTGCGACAGCTTTAACGCTGGCAGGATGCAGCAACTCTGCCTGGCGTAAGAGCGAAGTCCTCGCAGTGCCATTGCAACCGACTTTGCAGCAGGAAGTGATCCTGGCACGCATGGAACAAATACTTGCCAGTCGGGCTTTAACCGATGAAGAACGCGCACAGCTTTTATATGAGCGCGGAGTGTTGTATGATAGTCTCGGTCTGAGGGCATTGGCGCGGAATGATTTTTCACAAGCGCTGGCTATCCGACCTGATATGCCTGAAGTATTCAATTACTTAGGCATTTATTTAACGCAGGCAGGCAATTTTGATGCTGCCTATGAAGCGTTTGATTCTGTACTTGAGCTTGATCCAACTTACAACTACGCGCACTTGAATCGCGGTATCGCATTGTATTACGGCGGTCGTGACAAGTTAGCGCAAGATGATCTGCTGGCGTTTTATCAAGACGATCCTAATGATCCTTTCCGTAGCCTGTGGCTTTACATCGTTGAGCGGAAGCTCGATGAGAAGCAGGCAAAAGAGGCACTGAAACAGCGCTTCGATAAATCGGACAAGGAACAGTGGGGATGGAACATTGTCGAGTTCTACCTGGGCAACATTAGCGAAGCAACGCTGATGGAACGCCTCAAGGCGGACGCAACGGATAACACCTCGCTCGCTGAGCATCTCAGTGAAACCAACTTCTATTTAGGTAAGTACTACCTAAGTCTGGGGGATATGGACAGCGCTACGGCACTGTTCAAATTAGCGGTTGCTAACAACGTACACAACTTCGTTGAGCACCGTTATGCATTGTTGGAATTATCGCTCTTGGGCCAGGAGCATGACGACCTGGCAGAATCGGACCAGCAATAGCTGACGACATAAACATCAGCCCGTAATCTTTTGATTGCCATCACCTTAACTGGTGAGGGCGTTGTTGTTCGTCAATACACCTACTTTGAGCCGGTTCACACTTTTCAATGAAAATTGCTAATCATTTTCACGATGAGCTAAGTAGACTGGCCGCCATTGACATTGAGGCACTCGTACTACATGGCTGAATTCGAAACCACTTTTGCAGATCTGGGCCTGAAGGCTCCTATCCTTGAAGCCCTTAACGATCTGGGTTACGAAAAACCATCTCCGATCCAGGCTGAGTGTATCCCACACCTGCTTTCTGGTCGTGACGTGCTGGGCATGGCCCAGACTGGTAGCGGTAAAACTGCAGCGTTCTCGCTGCCGCTGCTGAACAACATTGATCCGGACCTGCGTGCTCCGCAGATCCTCGTCCTGGCTCCAACCCGTGAACTGGCTGTTCAGGTTGCAGAAGCCATGACGGAATTCTCTAAACATATGCGCGGCGTAAACGTGGTTGCCCTGTACGGCGGCCAGCGTTATGACGTGCAGTTACGCGCCCTGCGCCAGGGCCCACAGATTGTTGTCGGTACGCCGGGCCGTCTGCTGGATCACCTGAAGCGCGGTACCCTGGACCTCTCTAAACTGAGCGGTCTGGTACTGGATGAAGCAGATGAAATGCTGCGTATGGGCTTCATCGAAGACGTTGAAACCATTATGGCGCAGATCCCGGACGGTCATCAGACCGCGCTGTTCTCTGCAACCATGCCGGAAGCTATCCGTCGCATTACCCGCCGCTTCATGAAAGAGCCGCAGGAAGTGCGTATTCAGTCCAGCGTAACCACTCGCCCGGACATCAGCCAGAGCTACTGGTCTGTGTACGGTATGCGTAAAAACGAAGCGCTGGTACGTTTCCTGGAAGCGGAAGATTTTGATGCGGCGATTATCTTCGTTCGTACCAAAAACGCGACCCTGGAAGTGGCTGAAGCCCTGGAGCGTAGCGGCTACAACAGCGCAGCGCTGAACGGTGACATGAACCAGGCCCTGCGTGAGCAGACTCTGGAGCGTCTGAAAGACGGTCGTCTGGATATCCTGATTGCAACCGACGTGGCAGCACGTGGTCTTGACGTTGAGCGTATCAGCCTGGTTGTTAACTACGACATCCCGATGGATTCCGAGTCTTACGTTCACCGTATCGGCCGTACCGGTCGTGCGGGTCGTGCTGGCCGTGCGTTGCTGTTCGTTGAGAACCGCGAGCGTCGTCTGCTGCGCAACATCGAACGTACCATGAAGCTGACTATTCCAGAAGCGGACCTGCCAAACGCAGAACTGCTGGGCAAACGCCGTCTGGAAAAATTCGCCGCCAAAGTACAGCAGCAGCTGGAAAGCAGCGATCTGGATCAGTACCGCGCGCTGCTGTCGCAGATTCAGCCTGTTGCTGAAGGCGAAGAGCTGGACATGGAAACCCTGGCTGCAGCACTGCTGAAAATGGCTCAGGGCGAACGTAGCCTGATCGTGCCACCAGATGCGCCGATGCGTCCTAAACGTGAATTCCGTGACCGTGACGATCGCTTCGAACGTCGTGGCGACCGTAACGATCGTGGCCCACGTGGTGACCGTCCAGAGCGTGGTGGTGAAGACCGTCCACGTCGTGAACGTCGCGACGCAGGTGACATGGAACTGTACCGCATTGAAGTGGGTCGTGATGATGGCGTTGAAGTTCGTCACATCGTTGGCGCGATCGCTAACGAAGGCGACATCAGCAGCCGTTACATCGGTAACATCAAGCTGTTCGCATCCCACTCTACCATCGAGCTGCCAAAAGGCATGCCGGGTGAAGTACTGCAGCACTTTACGCGTACCCGCATCCTGAACAAGCCGATGAACATGCAGCTGCTGGGCGATGCACAGCCACGTCCTGACCGTGGCGGCGAACGCCGTGGTGGTGGTCGCGGTTTCGGCGGCGAGCGTCGTGAAGGCGGTCGCAGCGAAGGTCGCGGTGGTGAAGGTCGTCGTTTCTCCGGCGAGCGCCGCGAAAGCCGCGGTCCACGTCGTGAAGAAGGCACCAGCCGTCGTCGTTTCGGTGACGCGTAAGCCTTACGCTTCTGACGTAAAGTAAAATATACAGCCCCGATACATGCGATCGGGGCTTTTTTTATTCCCTTTGTACTCTTGTACTGGTACAGTGCGTCACATTAAAATGCAGAACCGCATGATTGACTGGAGAAAAGGCTGTATGGCGACACTAACCACCACCCAAACGTCACCTTCGCTGCTTGGCGGCGTGGTGATCATCGGCGGAACCATTATAGGTGCCGGGATGTTCTCCCTGCCCGTGGTCATGTCCGGTGCGTGGTTCTTCTGGTCGCTGGCCGCGCTGGTCTTTACCTGGTTCTGTATGCTTCATTCCGGGCTGATGATCCTCGAAGCCAACCTGAACTACCGCATTGGCGCGAGCTTCGACACCATCACCAAAGACCTGCTGGGCAAAGGCTGGAACCTGGTGAACGGTCTGTCCATCGCGTTTGTGCTCTATATCCTGACCTACGCATATATTTCGGCGAGCGGTTCGATTCTGCATCACACCTTCTCTGAGATGTCGCTGAACGTTCCGGCGCGTCTGGCCGGGCTGTGCTTTGCGCTGGGCGTGGCGTTTATCGTCTGGATGAGTACCAAAGCGGTAAGCCGGATGACGGCAATCGTACTGGGCGCGAAGGTCATCACCTTCTTCCTGACCTTCGGCAGCCTGCTGGGGCACGTGACGCCCGCCACGCTGTTTAACGTTGCCGAAGTGAATACCTCCTATACGCCGTACCTGCTGATGACGCTGCCGTTCTGTCTGGCGTCGTTCGGCTACCACGGCAACGTGCCGAGCCTGATGAAGTACTACGGCAAAGATCCGCGCACGATTGTGAAGTGTCTGGTCTACGGCACGCTGCTGGCGCTGGCGCTGTACGTCATCTGGCTGCTCGGAACAATGGGCAACATCCCGCGCCCGGAATTTATCGGTATTGCGCAGAAGGGCGGTAACATTGACGTGCTGGTGCAGGCGCTGAGCGGCGTGCTGAACAGCCGCAGCCTGGATCTGCTGCTGGTTATCTTCTCTAACTTTGCGGTGGCGAGCTCTTTCCTCGGCGTGACGCTGGGCCTGTTTGACTACCTGGCGGATCTGTTTGGCTTTGATGATTCTGCGATGGGGCGCTTCAAAACCGCGGTGCTGACCTTCCTGCCGCCGATTGTGGGCGGCCTGCTGTGGCCGAACGGCTTCCTGTACGCCATCGGCTATGCAGGGCTGGCGGCAACCATCTGGGCGGCAATAGTGCCCGCGCTGCTGGCGCGTAAATCACGTAAACGCTTCGGCAGCCCGAAATTCCGCGTCTGGGGCGGTAAGCCGATGATTGCGCTGATCCTGGTGTTCGGCGCGGGCAATGCCCTGGTACACGTGCTGTCGAGTTTTAATCTGTTGCCGGTGTACCAGTAAACATTTTGTGCCGGATGGCGGCTACGCCTTATCCGGCCTACGCGTCCCCGTAGGCCAGGTAAGCGAAGCGCCACCTGGCAAAAAGGCTACCCCACCAACTCCTCTTTCACCTGCATGGCCAGCTCAAACGAGTGCAAACGCGCCTGGTGATCGAAAATCTGGCCGTTAACCATAATTTCATCCGCCTGCGTTTCACGCAGCACCGCCTCCAGCCCGTGACGCACTTTCGCTTTATCGCCTACCAGCGACATGCTCAGCGCCTGCTGAACGCCATACTGCTCTGAAGCTGACCACAGCTGATGCATATTCTCCACCGGTGGCGGAAGTTGGCCCGTCTCACCGCGGCGCAGCTTCACAAACGCCTGCTGCATAGAGGTGAACAGGAATTCCGCGTCGCGATTGCTGTCGGCAGCAATGATGTTGATACACACCATCGCGTACGGTTTCTCCAGACGCTCGGACGGTTTGAAGTGCGTACGGTAAAGATGCAGCGCCTGATGCAGCATATCCGGCGCGAAGTGCGAGGCAAACGCAAACGGCAGCCCCAGCTGGGCGGCAAGCTGCGCGCTGTAGAGGCTTGAGCCCAACAGCCATACCGGGATCTTCTCGCCGTAACCCGGTACCGGGCGCACGTGCGGGTTCGGGTCACGCGCGTCGAACCAGTCCACCAGTTCGGTCACGTCGCGTGGGAAGTTATCAATATCGCCGCTCATATGGCGACGCAGGGCGCGCATCGTTGGCTGGTCGCTGCCAGGCGCACGGCCAAGCCCCAAATCGATACGGCCCGGATAGAGGGTATTCAGCGTGCCGAACTGCTCGGCGATCACCAGCGGGGCGTGGTTCGGCAGCATCACGCCGCCGGAGCCCAGGTGCAGAGTGGTTGTATTTGCCGCCAGATAACCAATCAGTACCGAGGTGGCGGCGCTGGCAATGCCCACCATGTTGTGGTGCTCGGCCAGCCAGTAGCGGTGATAGCCACGCTTTTCGGCCAACTGAGCGAGATCGAGGGAGTGCGAAAAGGCTTCTCTTGCCGAGGAGCCTTGTGGGATCGGCGCCAGATCCAGCACCGAAAACGGAAGGGTTTTGTCAGTCATAACAGCTCACTTTGTCGACGGTCAATCTTTAATACTGCATTAAAAAATGATAACCGTTGTTAACAAAGTGAGCCTTTTTTAGGCCTGCAGTTCCAGCCCGGCCAGACGCTTCCAGTAGCCGTTACAGTCGCTGTTTGCCGTCAGCGGCAGCGGAGCGGCGCCGTTTTCGTTGGCGCGGAAGGCATCCAGCATCGCAAACACGCCGGTATCCAGCGGCGACAGGCGCACCATATCCACCAGCCCGTCCATCGACGCCAGCTCGTTGCCGAGGTTATAGACATAGCCGCTCATGGTCTGAATGCCGTTGAGGACAAACACCTGCTGATTCTCCTGCGACAGCATGCTGCGCCCGTTCGGATACTTAATGCAGCAGGTTTCGCACTCGTCTTTCGGACGGTCTTCCGAGCGCGCGGTAAAGCAGCGGGCAGAATAGGCCAGCGGCAGATGCCCATAGCTCAGCACTTCCACTTCAAACTGATTGCGAATGCCCAGCTCGTCGCACTGGTTAAGCAGGTTAGCCAGCCAGTCGCGGGAGAGCTCCACCGGCATGCACCAGCGCGTCATCCCCTGTTTGAGCAGCAGGCGCAGGGTCACGGCGTTATAGCAGTTCAGAGCATGGCCCGCGACAAACGGCAGCTTACGTTCAGCGCACATGTTCACCACGCCGAGATCGCTTGCTTCCAGCAGGAACTCGCCGTTTTCGACATAGCGCTTCAGCTCGCCCAGTTCAGAAGAGGCCTGCACCAGCGCAAGCGTGGAGAGCACCACCTGCTTGCCGCTGCCGGCCAGGCTTTTCGCCATGTCCAGCCAGTCGCCCACTTTCGTCGCCCGGCGCTTGCTGCACACCGCTTCGCCGAGGTAAATAACATCGGCGCTGCTGGTGGCGGCCTGTTGGTAAAAATCTTCCAGCGTCTCTTTTGGCCAGTAGTAGAGCACCGGTCCTAATGAATATTTCATGGTTATCTCACTGCCATTTACGGTGATACGCGCCAAGCGTGGTTTGCGTGCCTTCGGACATCGATCCGAGCGTCTCCATCCAGGCCTGCTGCGGAGCATAGTTCTGCGGGTCCGCCATGCAGCGGTCGATGGCCTGACGCCACACTTTCGCCACCTGGCTCACATAGGCCGGGCTGCGCTGACGACCTTCGATTTTCACCGAGGCAATATTGGCCGCCAGCAGTTCCGGCAGCAGCTCCAGCGTGTTGAGGCTGGTCGGCTCCTCCAGCGCGTGGTAGCGCTCGCCGTCGACCAGATAGCGGCCTTTACACAGGGTGGGATAACCGGCGTTTTCACCGTCCTGATAGCGGTCGATCAGCACCTCATTCAGGCGGGATTCCAGCCCCTGAGGGGTCTGCTGCCAGCGAACAAAGCGGGCAGGGGAGCAGGCCCCGACGGTATTCGGCGATTCACCGGTTAAATAAGAGGAAAGATAGCAACGGCCTTCGGCCATGATGCACAGGCTGCCAAAGGCAAAAACTTCCAGCGGCACTGGCGTGACGCGCGCGAGTTGCTTAACCTGATGAATAGAGAGCACGCGCGGCAGCACCACGCGAGCCACGTCAAAGTGTTGATGGTAAAAACGCACAGCTTCTTCGTTGGTGGCAGATGCCTGAACAGAGACGTGGCGCTCAATATGGGGATAGCGTTCTGCCGCATACTCAAGCATGGCGAGGTCGGCCAGGATCAGCGCATCGGCACCCAGTTGTGCCGCCATATCCACCGCGCGCTGCCAGCGGGCGTAGCCGTCAGGATGAGCAAAGGTATTGATGGCGATATGCAATTTGCGGCGGTGCTGGTGAACGAAGTTAACGGCTTCCTGAAGCTTTTTCTCCGTAAAGTTGAGGCCAGCAAAATGGCGGGCGTTGGTGTCATCTTTTAGCCCGATATAGACCGCATCGGCCCCATTTTCGATGGCCGCCTTAAGCGCCGGAAGATTTCCGGCAGGGCAGAGCAGCTCCATAATTTATCCTGATGTAGTCGATCGCAAAATTGTTAACGAGCTGGGATTTTAATTAACCCATAGGCGACAATTTTTGATTTAAGGCAGCTAATGGCGTATTGATGACACCAATAATGAGGTACGGCGGACGACGGTTTGTTGATTTACGCCGCTATGTTGCGCTTCGGATATGGCAAAATAGCAGGACTATAGATATCAGGGAGTAAAGCTCGTGCTGGATAAACTGCGTTCACGTCTCGTACAATTTGGTCCATCAATGCTGAGCGTGCCGGTAAAGCTGGCGCCGTTCGCGCTTAAACGTCAGGTGCTGGAGCAGGTCCTGAGCTGGCAGTTCCGCCAGGCGCTGCAGGATGGCGAGCTGGAATTCCTGGAAGGGCGCTGGTTGAGCATTGAGGTGCGTGATATCGGGCTGCGCTGGTTTACCTCCGTTGAGAATGACCAGCTGATCGTTCGCGAAACCGCCGGGGCGGATGTGAGCTTTAGCGCCAACGCCAGCGATCTGCTGATGATCGCCGCGCGTAAGCAGGATCCGGATACGCTCTTCTTCCAGCGCCGTCTGGTGATTGAAGGTGACACGGAGCTCGGTCTGTACGTGAAGAATTTAATGGATGCCATTGAGCTGGAGCAGATGCCGAAAGCGCTGCGCGTGATGTTAATGCAAATGGCAGATTTCGTTGAGGCCGGGCTGATAACCCCGCCGGACGGTAAACATACTTCAGTAGGTGAGCCATGCTGATTCGAGTCGAAATTGGGATTGATGCGCCGGGGATCGATGCGTTGTTACGCCGCGCCTTTGCGAGCGATGCCGAAGCCCAACTGGTCCACGACCTTCGCGAAGACGGCCTGATTACGCTGGGGCTGGTTGCCACCGATGACGAAGGTCAGGTGGTGGGCTATGTTGCCTTCAGTCCGGTCATTGTTCAGGGCGAAGAGCTGCAGTGGGTAGGCATGGCACCGCTGGCGGTAGATGAAAGCTATCGCGGGCAGGGGCTGGCACGCCAGCTGGTCTATGAAGGCCTGGATTCGCTCAATGAGTTCGGTTATGCGGCCGTTGTCACGCTGGGCGATCCGGCGTTCTATGGCCGTTTAGGCTTTGAGCAGGCCGCGCATTACGATCTGCGCTGCCGCTGGCCGGGTACGGAATCCGCTTTCCAGGTGCACCGTCTGGCGGATGACGCGCTCAACGGCGTCAATGGCCTGGTCGAGTACCACGACCATTTCAATCGCTTTTAATCAGGCTCTCGCGTAGCGCCTCAAAGGAGCCGTCTCCGGTCACGAGGCGCTCTTTCTGGCGCTTCGTCAGCTGTTTGATGCGGTATTCCAGCCTGAGCGCCAGCGATCGGTCACCGACGGGCGCCGAAAAGGCGAGCTGTAATTCCCCTTTCCCTCGCAGTGCTTTTGCCCCTTTCCCCGTTTGATGTTGTAAAAAACGCCGCGCCACATCGGTGGTGATCCCGGTGTAGAGTGCGTTATCAGCGGTTCGGACAAGATAGAGAAACCAGCACACGGTAAACAGATTCAGTATGTTAAGGTGAACGCACCATAGCATGAGAGAGAACGAAAATGGAAACACTGGCCGCCATTAACCGCTGGCTGGCGAAGCAGCATGTTGTCACCTGGTGCGTCTATGACGAGGGGGAGATGTGGTGCGCTAACGCGTTTTACTACTACGATCCGGAGCGCGTCGCGTTTTATGTCATGAGCGAAGACAAAACGCGTCATGCGCAGATGACTGGCCTGCAGGCGAAGGTCGCGGGCACGGTGAATGGCCAACCGAAAACGGTCGCGCTGATCCGCGGCGTGCAGTTCAAAGGGGAGATCCGTCGTCTGGATGGCGAAGAGAGCGACGCGCGCCGTAAGCTCTACACGCGCCGCTTTCCCGTTGCCGCTGCGCTAAAAGCCCCGGTGTGGGAAATCCGCCTCGATGAGCTGAAATTTACCGACAACACCCTGGGCTTTGGCAAGAAGCTGCACTGGTTACGCGCCGAGCAGGCGTAGCGCTTCGCGGTTAAACGCCGGGAGATCGTCCGGGGTACGGCTGGTGATCAGCTGATCTTTGTCGTTGACCACTTCCTGATCGTAAAACTCGGCGCCCGCATTTTTCAGATCGATAACGATCGGTTTCACCGCCGTGAGCTTACGCCCGCGTACAACCTCCGCGCTGATAAGGAGCTGCGGACCGTGACAGATGGCAAAGACCGGTTTGCCGGTAGAGACAAAGTCCCGGGTAAAGGTCACGAAGCGTTCGTCCCCGCGCAGGGAATCCGGGGAATGGCCACCGGGTAACAGCAGGGCGTCGAAATCTGAGGGGCTAACGTTATCGATAGTCTCATCAATGGTTATGGTCGCCTCGCCCTTATGACCTGTCACCGTTTTGCCCGCCTCTTTCTCAATGGTGATGACCTCATGTCCTGCCTTGCGGAACGCCTCTGCAGGCGAGGTGAATTCTGAATCTTCGAACTCGTCGGTAATCAAGACTGCGATTTTCTTGCCCATGCTTCCTCCGTTGTTTTGGCTTCAGACTGATTTTTCTCCGCTTGTGGTAAATACTTACCTGTAACAGACTTCTAAGTGTGGTCGACGACGCTGAGTTCGCAAACGGACAATTCTGTAAAGGGGATACGATGAGTCAGGTATTGATTACCGGGGCTACCGGGTTAGTGGGCGATCATCTGCTGCGGCTGTTGATTCAGGATCGCCGCGTGAACTATATCGCCGCCCCGACGCGTCGACCGCTGGCAGATTTATCTGGCGTCTTTAATCCGCACGATCCTCAGCTGACGGACGCGCTGGCGCAGGTCCAGGATCCTATTGATATCGCCTTTTGCTGTCTGGGCACCACGCGACGGGAGGCGGGCAGCAAAGAGGCATTTATCCACGCCGACTATACGCTGGTGGTGGACACCGCGCTTACGGCGAAAAAGCTGGGGGCCAAACATTTTCTGGTGGTCAGCGCGCTGGGCGCCAGTGCCGGATCGCCTTTCTTCTACAACAAGGTGAAGGGCAAGATGGAGGATGCGCTGATTGCGCAGAAATGGGAGCAGCTGACGATTGTGCGCCCTTCGATGCTGATCGGCCACCGGGACGAGCGCCGCTTTAACGAGTCGATCCTGGCCCCGCTGTTTCGCATCCTTCCCGGCAACTGGAAGGCCATCGAGGCGCGGGACGTCGCGCGGGCGATGTTAAAAGAGGGACTGGCCCCGTCAAAAGCGGGCGTAAACATTATCCCTTCGGCAAAACTGCGTGAAATCGCGCAGGGCGAGGCGTAAACTCCCCCGGCTAATAACCTAATACTCTCCGGGGAATGCTATGACTGGTCAGTCTTCATCTCAGGCGGCAACACCTGTTCAATTGTGGAAGCCCGCACTCTTCTTTCTCGTGGTCATTATTGGCCTCTGGTACGTGAAATGGCAGCCGTACTACGGCAAAGCCTTCACCGCCGCTGAAACGCACAGCATCGGTAAATCTATTCTCGCTCAGGCTGAGTCCAGCCCGCTGCAGGCGGCGTGGGACTATGCCATGGTCTACTTCCTTGCCGTCTGGAAAGCCGCCGTTTTAGGCGTCATTCTGGGGTCGCTGATTCAGGTGCTGATCCCGCGTAACTGGCTGGTGAAAACCCTCGGTCAGCCGCGCTTTCAGGGCACGCTTCTGGGGACGATTTTCTCCCTGCCAGGCATGATGTGCTCCTGCTGTGCCGCGCCTGTGGCGGCAGGGATGCGCCGCCAGCGCGTGTCGATGGGCGGCGCGCTGGCGTTCTGGATGGGCAACCCGCTGCTCAATCCGGCGACGCTGGTGTTTATGGGCTTTGTGCTGGGCTGGCATTTCGCGTTCATCCGTCTGGTCGCCGGGCTGCTGACCGTGCTGGTGGTGGCGACGCTGGTGCAAAAACTGGTGAAGGATACTGCTGAAGAACCCGCAGCCGTTGAGCTGGACGTCAGCGAGCCGCAGGGCGGGTTCTTTGCGCGCTGGGGCAGGGCGCTATGGCAACTTTTCTGGAGCACCATCCCGGTCTATATCCTGGCGGTACTGGTTCTGGGGGCGGCGCGCGTCTGGCTCTTCCCGCATGCGGATGGCGCTATCGACAACACGCTGATGTGGGTCATTGCGATGGCCGTTGCAGGCTGCCTGTTTGTGATCCCAACGGCGGCGGAGATCCCGATTGTTCAGACCATGATGCTGGCCGGCATGGGCACCGCGCCGGCGCTGGCGCTGCTGATTACGCTGCCGGCGATCAGCCTGCCGTCGCTGATTATGCTGCGTAAGTCATTCCCGGCGAAAGCGCTCTGGCTGACCGCAGGGCTGGTGGCGTTGAGCGGGATTATGGTGGGAAGTATTGCGCTTCTGTGAAAAACGCCCGGTGGCGCTACGCTTACCGGGCCTACAAAAAAATCCCCTCAAGTGAGGGGATTTTTTTTATTTAATGTAAGTAAACGCGGTGGTGACGTGCTTCACGCCGCTCACCCGGCTGGCGATATCGGCCGCCGCTTTCCCTTCACGGTCGGTCACCAGACCCAGCAGGAACACTTCGCCGTTTTCAGTCGTCACTTTCACGTTGGAGGATTTCACCTGGTCCGAGCCCAGCAGCTGGGAACGCACTTTGGTGGTGATCCAGGTATCGGAAGAGGCATCACCTAAACCAATTGGCTTGCCCTGACGCACTTCGTTAAACACCTCTGTGGTTCCTTCAACGCCCATTGCGATTTGTTTCGCACGAGAGGCGAGTTCCATATTCGGCGCCTGGCCTGCCAGCAGCACTTTGCCCTGGTAAGCCGTCACGTTAATACGCGCCTCTTTCTTGATCTGTTCGTCTTTCGACAGCGCACTGTTGACGCGCAGCTCCAGCGTACCGTCATCCACCTGTGTCCCCACAGAGCGCGGATCGGTTGCCGCTTTGGTGCCTACTGCGGCGGTACCCACAACGGCCGCAGCGATACATCCCTGAAGCAGTAATGCAGACATAAGGACTGCGAGGGTCGATAAAGCCTTCATAAGAACTCCTTAATCATCCTGGTGAGGGAAAAGCGTGTTATCGATCAAGTCACATAAGCAGTTCACCGTGAGCATATGCATTTCCTGAATACGCGCGCTCCGGTGAGACGGAATGCGGATTTCCACATCCTGCGGCCCAAGCAGACCCGCCAGCTCACCCCCGTCATAGCCGGTTAAGGCCACGATGGTCATGTCGCGGGTGACGGCGGCTTCAACGGCTTTGACAATATCCCGGCTATTACCGCGCGTAGAGATGGCCAGCAGCACATCTCCGGCATGACCCAGGGCTCGCACCTGCTTTGCGTAAATTTCGTCATGCAGACGATCGTTAGCAATCGCCGTTAAGACCACGTTATCGGTATTAAGTGCAATGGCGGGTAAACTCGGGCGTTCTGTTTCAAAGCGATTGATCATGCTGGCAGCAAAATGCTGTGCGTTGGCGGCTGACGTGCCGTTGCCACAACAGAGGATTTTGTTGCCATTAAGCAGGGATTGCACCAGCGTCATTGCGGCACGCGAGATAGCATCCGGAAGGGCTTCCGCCGCGGCAATCTGAGTCTGGATGCTTTCTGTGAAGCACACTTTAATTCTTTCGAGCACGTTATCCCTTTTAAATCCTAATTATGCGTCTTCGCCAAAAGCGTTTTTAAGCCATTCGATCTCATTTCCGGTGAAGGCTATCACATCGAACCGGCAATCCACAGTATCAAAGCTCCCATTATGGCGGGCAAGCCACAAGTGGGCAGTCTGTAATAATTTATGTTGTTTGGCGAGCGTCACGCTGGCGGCAGCACCGCCAAAACGGGAGGACTGTCGAAAGCGCACTTCTACAAACACGATGACCTGACCGTCTTTCATGATCAGATCAATTTCGCCGCCGCGCCCGCGGACGTTAGCGGCGATAAAGCGCAGTCCTTTGCCTTCAAGCCAGCGACGCGCCCTTAACTCCCACGCATCGCCGGTCTGTTTGCGGCTTAACTGGCCGGGACGATCTGCCCCTGCTGGTATTTGAGCCATGATAACTTCCTGTTGATCACGCAGTCCTGAGTCGCGGTCAGATCGCCGGTGTTGCCGTTAAGCTCAAAGCCCGGCACCTGACGCATCTGGGTAAAGTGGTTCGCCAGCGCCCATGCATCGACACCCATCGCATACAGACGGGCCAGCGAATAATCGTTACGTACGGTACTCAGCGCCTGCTGCATCAGCGCCGGGTTGCTGCCTGCCAGCATCGGGATTTCGCTGTACTGCAGACCGTCCATTTCCAGACGGAAATCCGGGCCTGCGGTGCCCTGCGCGCTGCGGGAGCTGGCGTAGAGCGTTGCGCCGCTCTGGCTGCCGTTACGCATCGCAATCATCGGTTTGATAAAGGCGATCTCCTGCGGCGTGGCAACGATATAGGCCGCATCCACTTTACCGCCACCGCTGATCTGCGCGTCGGTAGGTGGGGCAGGGATCGTCAGGCCGCCAATCGTCACGCCCTGCTGCTGTGGCAGGCTCGCGGTGACAGGACTGCCGTTAAGCGCGATGCCCGCCCCGCCGTTTACGCCCGCGCGCAGTTCAGAGACGGAACCGAATTTCTGCTGCAGCACCACGCCGCCGCCCAGCTTCTGCCACTCATCGGCAAAGGCATTGGCCACGCGATCGCCCAGCGCGCTGCGTGGGATGAGCAGCAGCGGAGCCTGCTTACCCTGCTCGTGAATATGACGCGCCGCATCGCGGGCTTCATCTTCAGGAGAGAGCGCGAAGTAGCAAATATTGGCCCGGTTCTGAACCTGCTCCGGCTGGTTGAGCGCCAGCACGTTCAGCGTGGTATTGCTCTTCATCAGCTCTTCCACGTTGTTTTTCAGCAGCGGACCGACAACGATGCTCGCCCCGTCCTGTTGAACCTGTGCCAGCACCTGATCAAGCGGCTGCGAACTGGTGTCGTAGATTTTCAACTCAGCGCCCGGGTTGGCGCTGGTGGTTGCCACAGCCTGCGGCTGCGCGGCAGGTTGGGCCGCGGGTTGCTGTTGAGGTTGCTCTGCTGTTGTGACAGGTGCAGGTGCCGCTTGCGTCTCGGCCGGAGCCTGGGTCGCAGGTACTGTAGTAGCCGGTGCCGCTGTAGCTGGCGGCGTCGTCGGAGCCGTCACCGGGTTTTGCATCGTGCCCTGCGCCGGCGCTTGCGCCGAGGTCAGGTCGCTGGTCTCTGCGGCAGATGGGCTGACAACATCATTCACGTTAGCCGCCTGAGCCGCCTGCGCAGGAACCGCGCTGCCGGTTACCGGGGTGGTGCCGTTTTTCGCCGCTTCAAAGCCCTGCTGAATGGTACGGCCAAACACCGCCGCCTGGCCGTTGAGCGGCAGCAGCAAAGCGATTTTGCTGGTAGACGCAGGCTTAAAGTTCTGCACGTTCACTAGCTGGGTTGGCAGCATTTTCGCGCCCGGGTTTTGCGGGTAGCGCGTCTGCCAGTCCGTAATGCCGGCTTTCAACATCTTAGGATCGCTGCGGTTGTTAAACCACATCTGCTGCAGATCCAGCCAGCCCTGCAGGACGTTTTCATCCGCGTTGATGACCAGCGCCTGCGCCTGTTCCTGCGTCATCGACGCCAGCGCTTGCCAGGTGGCATCGATATTTTTCTGCTTATCGGCACCGCCAAGCAGTGGCTCTTGCGCGACGAGCGCGCGGAGCAAGGTCAGCGAAGGGCGTCCTTGCTCAGCGGTAATGCCCGCCTGCCAGAAGCGTGCCTGCTGATTTTTATCCAGCGCGCTCACGTCAATATCCCCGAGGATCTTCTTCGCGGCGGCGTAATCTTTCAGCGCGACTTTCAGCTCGGCAGAGAGCAGGCTCTGCTCGCGACGCTGGGCGTCGTTAAGATCTTTTGGCAACTGGTTAAACAGCTCGGCTGCCCGCTGGGTTTTACCCTCTTTCAGCAGTGCACGAATGGCGAGTAATTGCCAGTTGGTCTTGGTATCATTTGAACTCTGCGACATTTGTTGCAGATAAAAGCCAGAATCAGCCTGAGCAGAACCCTGGAGATGGGCGGTGCTCTGGTCAGGTGCCTGGGTGCCACAGCCTGCAAAGATCAGGGCTGCCAGCAGAAGCGGCACGCTGCGCGTGGCTTTTTTTCGAAGAAACGTTAACGGTACCATACTGTATCCAGTGATTTTTTTTACGCAATGCTCAATATTAAATCGGCAATACGGACGAAACAATGAAACAACACGAAACGGCAGATAATTCTCAAGGCCAGCTTTATATTGTACCTACTCCTATCGGGAATTTGTCTGATATTACCCAACGTGCGCTCACCGTACTGCAAGCTGTTGATTTAATTGCTGCTGAAGATACCCGCCACACCGGTTTACTGCTGCAACATTTCGCGATTAACGCCCGTTTGTTCGCTCTGCACGATCACAATGAGCAACAAAAAGCCGAAACGCTGGTGGCGAAGCTGAAAGAGGGGCAGAACATCGCCCTGGTCTCCGACGCCGGTACGCCGCTGATCAACGATCCTGGCTATCACCTGGTGCGTACCTGTCGCGAAGCCGGTATTCGCGTTGTGCCCCTGCCGGGTCCATGCGCTGCCATTGCTGCGCTGAGCGCCGCAGGTCTGCCGTCTGACCGTTTCTGCTATGAAGGCTTCCTGCCTGCCAAATCCAAAGGCCGCCGCGACGTCTTAAAAGACCTGGAAGCGGAACCGCGCACCCTGATTTTCTACGAATCCACACACCGCCTGCTGGAGAGCCTGGAAGATATGGTGACCGTCTGGGGAGAAGCCCGCTACGTGGTGCTGGCGCGCGAGCTGACCAAAACCTGGGAAACGATCCACGGCGCGCCGGTGGGTGAACTGCTGGCGTGGGTGAAGGAAGACGAAAACCGCCGCAAGGGCGAAATGGTGCTGATTGTCGAAGGGCACAAGGCGGAAGAAGACGCGCTTCCTGCCGACGCGCTGCGTACGCTGGCGCTGCTGCAGGCGGAACTGCCGCTGAAGAAAGCCGCTGCGCTGGCGGCAGAAATTCACGGCGTGAAGAAAAATGCGCTGTATAAGCATGCGCTGGAGCAGCAGGGGGAGTAAGTCAAATGAGCCGCTATCAGCCTCCGTTCACCATCACACCCTTTATCCTCAATCAGGTGGTTGAGATTGGTGAGCTATTAGGGCATTGGGCGGCACATTCTGGTAGGACTTCGCCACTTCTCCGTAAAGATAATCGTATTAGAACCATTCAGGCCTCGCTAGCCATTGAACATAACTCGCTGACGACAGGGCAGGTGACGGCAATCATGGATGGCAAACGCGTACTTGCTCCTGAAAAAGATATTCAGGAAGTACGCAACGCTATCCTGGCATATGAGAAATTGCCCGAATGGAAGCCCTGGAAGCTCAATGACTTACTCAGTGCGCACCGATTATTGATGATGGGTCTGGTCGATCATCCCGGAAAGCTCAGAAATGGGGACGTAGGGGTATACCGTGGAAACCAGTTAGTTCACATGGCTCCGCCAGCCTCGCAGATGAATCGCCTTATCGACGATCTTCTTTCCCGGCTTAAGCAAACCGATCTTCACCCGCTGATTGCCAGCTCGGTATTTCATTACGAGTTTGAGTTTATTCATCCCTTTTCGGATGGAAATGGCCGCATGGGGCGGCTGTGGCAAACGTTGATATTAAGCCAGTGGCGTGCAGAGCTTGCATGGCTGCCCGTTGAGACACTGATTCACTTCCAGCAAGCGCGCTATTACCAGATTTTAGGGCAATGCGATCGGGCCAGTGATTGCACGGTATTCGTGGAATTTATGCTGCAAAATATGGCCGACGCTTTGCGGGAAGGCATAAACATGCCGTCCGTCATGTCGGAAAAAATGTCGGAAGAATTGTCGGAAAAGGAAAACGCTATCCTTGAGCTTCTTACCGTTCAACCACAAATGACTGCAGTGATGTTGGCCTCTGTATTGGGCGTGACTTCCCGCACCGCGGAACGATATCTCCATTCTTTGCAAACAAAAGGTAAATTAAAACGCATCGGGGCAAGGAAAGGGGGGAGCTGGCAGGTCATGGCTTAACCTGCCAGCTGAACTCGCTTTATTTCCCTGGCATCGCCTCAAACACCAGCGTTTCCAGCGGTTGCAGCGTAATCACCACGGCGTTTTTGTACGCCTCCGGCACGGTTGAATTACGGCCATACACCGCTTTCAGACTAAACTGCGCCGCGTTTCCTGTCGGGACTTCGAAATCTTTCGCCAAATCCAGGAAGTAGCTTTGCGGCTTATCCGACGGGTTACGCAAGCCGAGAATCGCTTTGTCCTTGCTCCAGGATGCCCAGCCGTAAACCTGCATCGCCGTTGGGTCGCCACCAATCCAGTGCGTATCCACCAGCACGCTGGCGTTATCCCGCGACCACTTCGCCGCCTGCGCCAGGGTATCCCACTTCGCCTTGTTCAGCATTGACGGGGTGATATACAGCTCCTGCAACTGCGTGCCGGTGGCGAAGTAGCTCCAGACCTGGTCGGCAAAATCGCTGTCCGTTTGCACTTTCTCCAGCCCGTAATAGGCGTTTTCCGCGCTGACGATCCCGTGGTACATCAGCGAGTTCAGCGGGAACAGCGGGCCTTTGCGCACAATGGAGCGGTACGTTTCCGCATCGCGGTAGGTCATCCACTGCTGCACCGGCGTGCCGGGGCCGTACAGGTTGATGTCATCGCCCTGGCGCCAGATAGAATCGGCATAGAACAGCCAGGACGGGCTGGCGTTGGTACCTGTCGTCAGGTTGATAAACAGATTCGGGTTGGCGCTGCGCATGTTGTGCAGCAGGGCGATGGAGGCGTCAAAATCCGAGGCATACGGGCTGCCCTGGATATGCGCGTTGGCATTACCCATCCCGTCCAGCTTGAATGAGGTAATGTGTTCGTTTTTGATTAGCTTAACGATCTGCTCATTGAAGTTCTTAAAGTAGTTCGGCCCTGACAGCGCCAGCTTCCCGTCGACGGTTTCGAACCCATACTCTTTTGCATGCGAGACGCGAACGTCGCGCGGCTTGTTGTAGCCTCCCCACGGTGAGAGCCACAGTCCAACCGAGCTGTGCAGGCTGTCGGCTTTTTCCCGAACCTTGCCAAAACCGTTGCTGAATGCCGGGCCAAATAGCCAGCGCCCGGTAAGGTCGTCCCATCCGTCGTCCAGCAGGAAGGCGTCCAGCGCCACGCCGCGTCCGGTAATAAACTCCTTATTCCACTCGTCCATCCGCCCCAGCACATCCTGCTCGGTGTACGGATTGAAAAAGCCGATATCCATCCAGCTGTTGTAGTGCAGATAAGGCTTGTACGGTCGCGGACGAACGGCATCAATAAACTGGTTTACGCTGCGGCGCAGCTGGCTGATTTCCGGGAAAGTGCCGAACCAGGTGGTAAAACTGACCGGCGACTCTGGCTGGATCGGCGTTTTCAGTTCTACGTTGAGATTGGTGGTCGCTTCATAGGCGTAAGTGTTAACGATGGGCTTGTCCGGCAAAATAAAGAATGAATCAGCAACGATCGGCGAGCTGTTAATCGCTCCGTAGACATAGGGGGCCTGAGACTGTTTTTTGGTCGGGAAGAAGGTAATTTTCGCCACGTCTCGCGGCTGGCCGACTGCGGCAATGGTGTAGTCGATGCTGGCGTATTTTCCCTTCACCAGGTTTAGCATCACCGTCACGTTAAAGTCCGGATGGGTAAAGTCGATGACAATTGCGTTGTCCTGCTTTTCGACGTGCTTGATGGTGAAATCAGCGGTGTGGATTTTTGTCTCATCCGGCAGCGTCAGAAAGAAAAGCTCCTGGGGCGTGAGCGGATGGTTAGCCTTATTGTCCTTAACCACTACCGTTGAGTTTGCGTCATCAAACGAGAGGGCAATATTGTCGTTATTGAGCGCGTAGTTCGCCGCCGCCGCGCTATGGGAAACGCACAGGGCCAGCACTGAGAGTGCGAAGATTTTTTTCATCAGCGTAAGCTCCTTTTTAATCAGGCTTCTGCCGGAAGCAGCAATCGGTTTGCCGAGCCGCAAACGGCGATCTTGCTTCTGACCACCTCTTTCATGGCGTCCATGCCGACCCGCATATAGAAGCGCGGATCGTTACCCTGCGGGTTTTCGGCAAACCAGGCTTTAACCGCGTCAGAGAAGGCAATTTTCAGTTCGGTGGCCACGTTGACTTTGCACACGCCCAGTTCGATGGTGCGACGCACATCCTCATCCGGCACATCGCTCGCGCCGTGCAGCACCAGCGGCACCGTGACCACTTCGCGAATTTCTGCCAGCCGCTGGAAGTCGATTTTTGGGCGCTTGGTATACAGGCCGTGCGCGGTGCCGATGGCGACGGCAAGGCTATCGACGCCGGTCAGTTCGACGAAGCGTTTCGCCTCCTGCGGATCGGTAAGGAACGCGCTTTCCGCATCAACGCTCATGTCATCTTCCACGCCGCCCAAGCGGCCCAGCTCGGCTTCGACGCTGCAGTCGTTGAGGTGGCAGAAATCGACCACCGACTTCACTAGCTTCACGTTTTGTTCAAACGGATAGTGGCTGCCGTCGATCATCGCGCTGCGCACGCCCGCGTTGACCTTGCGGCGAATATCGTCCAGCGATTCGTGGTGATCGAGGTGCAGCGCCAGCGGCATGTCGTAGGTGTGGGAGTACGCGCTGCACAGGGCGTAGATCTCTTCCAGCGCAATATGCTTAAAGGTGCCCGGCGTGCCCGCGAGGATCACCGGCGATCGCATTTCGCTGCACACTTCGAGGATCGCCTGGATCGTCTCCGCGTTGTGGATGTTGAACGCCGGAACGGCGTAGCCTTTTGCCTGCGCGTCCAGCAGAAGATATTTCGTCGAGATAATACTCATAATCAGATCCTCTTAAGCCTGCCACGGATGAATAACAACGCCCTGTACCACGCGGTTGACCGTCCCGCTGGCGGATGGCGTATCGGGCGTATTACCTACGCTGAGCGACTGGGTGAGTGCAAAGACCTGCGCATAGATCAGGAAGCAGAACGCCTGTTCCATATCGATAAACGGACGTGAAGGCGGCAGCAGAATGTGCGGACCCGCTTCAATGACCGGATCGTTTTCAGCGGCGATGGCGACGACGCGCATAGCCTGGCGATCACGGCGCAGCTCGGCCAGCAGATCCAGATCGTACTGGCGCGTATACGGATGGCTCGAGATAAACACCACCACCAGCGTTTCGTTATCCACCAGAGACTTCGGCCCGTGACGGAAACCGGTAGGGGAATCGTAGAATGCCGCCAGCTTGCCCGCCGTCAGCTCCAGCACCTTCAGCGCCGATTCGCGCGCCGCGCCCTGCAGGCCGCCGCTTCCCAGATAGACGACGCGTTTCCACGGCTCGTTGCCAAAAACACCGTGGCTGAAATCGCCGAGCGAGGTGAGGATCGCCTGACAGCGATCGGCGACGTCGCGGAAGGTTTTACTGTTGATCGTCTCAGGGGCGAATACGGCCAGACAGCTCGCCATCATGGTGGTGATGCTGCTGGTCATCGCGAACCCTCGGTCGTGCGTTTCGGCAGGCATCAGCAGGGCATAAGCGTTATCGCTGTTAACGGCGTTCTTGTAGAGGCTCCCCGCCTCGTTGCAGGTAATCGACAGGTGGTAGCACTCTGGTACGAACTGGTTTGCCAGCTCGACGGCTGCGACGCTTTCCGGGCTGTTGCCGGAGCGGGCAAACGAAACCAGCAGCAGCGGATGCGCAGGGCTGAAGTAGTCCATCGGGTTCGTGACCAGATCGGTTGTCGGGACGGCAGTGAAGTTTTTCCCGGTGTAGCTCGCGAGCCAGGGAGAAACGATATCGCCGATAAAGGCGGACGTGCCCGCGCCGGTCAGGACGATCCGCAGGTCGTCCTTACGCAGCAGCGGCGTCAGGAAGCTGTCGATCGAAGAGCGCAGGCTATCGATATTGTTGAGCGAGCGGATCCAGCTGGCAGGCTGCTGGCGGATCTCTTCCTCGGTCCAGGTGCCGGTTGCGGCGGTGGTAGTTTGTGGCATAACTCAGTCCTTAGTCGTGTGAATTCCACATCAGACGCTGGCAATCGTGTCGCTATCTTTCGTTTCGTTTCACTTGTTCACTTAAGCAGTTAAATAAAATCTATAGAAAAGAAATCGAAACTTCAATGGAAGAAAAGAAATAAAACGAAAAGTGTGATCGTGAAAGGAAAGGGAAAATTTAAGGAAAGGAAAAGAAAGGCCTTACGATCGGGTGCCGTAAGGCCAACAGGAGACACAATGAAAGGGCTAAAGGGGGAGAGCCTGGCCCTGAATCCAGATCTGCTGGAGGTGCAAACCCCCGTCCAGCGCAATGATATTGGCGCGTTTACCCGGGGCTAAGGATCCGAGCTGACCGTCAACGCCAAGCAGTCGGGCAGGGTGTAGCGAGGCCATATGGATAGCGTCTTCGGCGGTTACGCCCGCATACTCCACCATATTCCTGACCGCGGCATCCAGCGACAGCGTGCTACCTGCCAGCCCGCCGGAGCCGGTTCGAACCACGCCGTTTTGCATTGAGACCTCTTCACCACAGAGCGTGTACCGTCCGTCCGGCATACCTGCCGCCTGCATGGCATCGGTAATCAGCACCACGCGATCCTTCGCGCAGCAACAGCATAAGCGCATCGCCCCAGGATGGACGTGGTGGCCGTCGGCAATTAGCTCCAGCCACGCCCGTTTGTCCGTCAGCCCTGCTCCGACCATGCCGGGCTCTCTGTGGTGCAGCCCCGTCATGCCGTTGTAGCAGTGCACCAGCCCGTCGGCACCCGCATCAAACGCGGCGAGTGTTTGCCGGTACGTGGCAGCGCTGTGGCCCAGCATCACGCGTAAACCGCGCTGTTTAAGATAGTGGATCGCCTGCAGCGCGCCGGGTTTTTCTGGCGCGAGCGCCACTACCCGCAACGTGTTATGCGAGACGTCGATCAGTGCATCCAGCTCCGTGATATTCAGTTCCCGGAATAACTCGGGCGGGTGCGCCCCTTTGTTCTGCGGCGTAAAGTAGGGCCCTTCCAGGTAGCTGCCCAGGATCTGCGCGCCGGGGCCGCCCGACTGACAGCGACGGGCGATTCGCGCGAGCGCGCCGTGGATAGCCTCCAGCGGCGCGGTCACGGTGGTGGGTAAAAAGGCACCCACGCCTTCGCGCGCTTTATGCATCGCGAGAATATCCAGTACGTCAGGCGCATCATCCATCACGTCCACGCCCGCGCCGCCGTGGACGTGCGTATCGATATACGCCGGGCAGAGCAGCTCTGCATCGCGCGACGTGACGCCTGCCGGGACAGGCTCAATAGCCGCAATCACGCCGTCTTCAATGCGTAGCTGGTGGTCATCCAGCCAGCCCTGTTCGGTAAGCACCCGCCTCGCGCGCAGCAGCTGCCTCATATCCCTTCCTCGGCAGGGGCTTCCTCGCGACAGCGTCCCAGCTCGTCTACGAGGCTCGTCAGGCCGCGGTGCCCGCACTCCAGTGCCTGCAGACGAAACGCTTCGCTGCTTAATCCATCGCGCTCCAGCACCATCTCCAGCAGCAGCTGCAGGTTGGTGCCGGTGATGACTTCACTGCCCGGCCGTTGTATGGCGAGCGTCGATGCCACGCGAAACGGCGTGCCGCCGAGCAAATCGGTGAGAAACACAATATCGTGCTCTGCATCGAGTTCGCTCACCGCCTGCTCAAGCTGAGCGGTCAGCCGCGCGGTGGTGGACGTTTCAGGAAAATCGATGGCGATAAACTGCGGCTGTTCGCCGAGGATCTGCTTCATCGCCTGCTCAAGCCCGCTGGCAAACCCGCCGTGACCCGTCAAAATAATGCCTAACATCGCAACCTCTTTGCTTTTACAGGAAGTGACAGAATTTACCGACAACGCCCAGCAGCACGGTGATACCAATCAGCCGCAGCGGGCTCCAGCCGCGGCGCACCAGCCAGAACATGGTCAGGGTGTAGACCAGCGGCAGGAACGCGGGCATCAGCTTGTCGATTACGTCGGCCTGCAGTTTGACAACGGCATCACCTGCCTTGATTTCAAGCGTCGTATTGAGGCGGACGTAGGTTGCCACCAGCGCGCCGATCACCGTCATCCCGACGATAGACGCCGCGTGGCCGACCTTTTTGGTGTTGGCTTTGATCAGCGGAATGGCCGCCACGCCCATCCGGTAAGCGTAGTGCGCCAGGCCAAAACGCAGGCCGAGGTGCACCACGTTAAACAGCACGATAAAGACCACGGCCCCCAGAATCGACCCTTGCAGCGCCAGGCTGGCGCCGATACCACCGCAGATGGGCAGCAGGGTTAGCCAGAACATGGCGTCGCCAATACCGCCGAGCGGCGCGCCGACGGCAATTTTGGTGCTCTGGATGCTGTTCACATCCTGCTTGGAGCGCTCCATCGCCAGAATGATGCCGATAACAAAGGTCACCAGGAACGGGTGGGTGTTAAAGAAGCCCATATGGCCTTTCATTGCCCGCGCCAGGTCCCGCTTGTTGGTGTGGATCTTTTTCAACGCGGGCAGCAACCCGTACAGCCAGCCGGAGGCCTGCATACGTTCGTAGTTAAACGAGGCCTGCAGCAGCATGGAACGCCAGGCCACGCGGTTAATATCCTTTTTCGTCAGCTCGGCACCGATGCTCTGGTCTTCGTAGACGTTTTCGTTGACGCCGGTCAGCAGCGTCTCTTCGGATTCAGACACGCCCGGTAACGTTGTTTGATTAGATGCCATCTTCGAATTCCTCTTTCTGGGCCGCTGGAGCCGTCGGTTCAGGTGATTTACGCATCAGGTCGATCAGCGCCATCGCCAGCGCGGCCGCCGCAATCGCCAGCACCGGAAGCTTGAGCCAGGCGGCGGCGACAAAACCGATAATGAAGTAAGGGATGTAGACGTTTTTCATCATGATCTTCAGCAGCACGGCGAAGCCGATGGCTGGCATGATGCCGCCCGCGACGCCGAGGCCGTCAATCAACCGTGCTGGCAGAACATCAATGGCGGTTTTCGCATGTTCCGCACCGAAGTAGATCGGCAGGAACGCGCACAGAAAATAGAAGATGCCGAGCGCCAGCAGCGCAAGATAGTTAACCCGTTCAATACCGTGAGTATCTGCATTGGCCGCCATGCGATCGCAGCGTGACATCACGCCGGACATCACCGAGAAGAGGAACGTAATCCCCATTTGAACCGCAACGGCAAACGGGACGGCGACGCCAACCGCGACTTCTGGCTTCACGCCGGTGCTGATGGCAAATGCGGTACCCACGATGGTGCCGATAATGACGTTAGGCGGCTGGGCACCGGCGAGCGGGGCCAGCCCCATCCAGACCAGCTCTAACGTACCGCCGGTCAAAATGCCGGTGTGCAGATCGCCCAGAATCAGGCCGACCAGCGGCCCGAGCACCACCGGGCGGTGCATGTGCGTTAACCCGTTAAACATATCCAGACCGGCGATAAAGGCGAGTATGCCCAACCCCAGCGCCTGCAACAGACTGATTTCCATTGTGAATCCCTCAGAGCAGTTTAAAGAGGTCCAAAGCAGTTTCTGTTGGAACACCCTGAACGAAGCATTCCACACCGGCCGCTTTCAGGCCGTTGAACGCGGCGATATCGTTCGCGTCGACAGAGACCGTTTTGGCAATTTGTTGTTTGCCACTGGCGTAGTGCATGTTTCCGACGTTAATACGGGTGATGGGCACGCCGCCCTCAACCAGCTTCAGAAAATCGGCGGGTGATTTGCAGACCAGCAGGATTTTCTGGCGGTCAGCGGCGCGGTGAATGTTGTCGATCACTTTTTGCAGCGACCAGAAGCGCACGGCGATCCCTTCCGCGAGCACCATTTCCATCAGGTTCTGTTGAACCGGATCTTCAGCCACCTCATCGTTGGCGACGAGTACCAGGTTTGCCCCCGCAAACCCCACCCACTGCACGCCCACCTGACCGTGGATCAGGCGTTCATCAATGCGGCATAAGACAATGTTTGGCATAGCGCTTTCCTCTTTTTATTATGCGTTTTGCGTTGTTACGCCTTCGCAGGCGGCGTGGTACTGCTGGAGTATGTCCTGAATGTGGTCAATGATGAGTTCCCGTGGCGTTGACTTGAGAGCGCCCTCGCGAACTTTGCTGTACTGCAGCGGCAGGTACTGGCTGATCAGCGGCAGCGGAATGGGCTCGTCTGCCAGGTTACGCACCAGGCGTTCAAAGGCGTCGTCAATCTGACTGTCCGGCCAGTAGTAGCGCACGCGGTCAGAGTAGCTGTAGCCGCGCGCCAGGCGACGCGCGTTGCCGTCACCGTGGTAATGGCTTTGCCAGTATTCCGGGCGGTCGAGCATGACGTTTTCCAGTACGTGACGCAGGCCGGAGCTGGCTTTTGCCGGCAGCAGCTCCTCTTCTATAGCGGCCAGCGAGAACAGCGCTTCGCGCAGGGCGAAGGTCAGGGCAGGACCAACTTTCAGAATCGCAAAGTGATCGTTGACCAGCTTTCGCAGCGCCTGCGGCGTCTGGTAGTCGGTGGAGTGTGCTTCAAACACCAGCGTGTCGTAGGCTTCAACCATTTTGCTCAGGGCAACGGCTTTCTGCGGCTGATAGTCGCAGACGTGCGCATGGTCGAACTCCACGCCAGGCTGGACCACCAGGCCAATAATGCGCGGCCAGATGTCGCTTAAGCCTTCCTTTTCGAACGCGTGGCGGTGCGCTTCAAGCGTGGCGCGGGCCGCGTCTGGCGTGGTGACGGCAAGTTCGGTGAGCGTCTCGTGCGCGCCACCGGGAACCGGCACTTCCGTGCCGATAACGTAGACCAGATCGGATTCACCAAACTGCTCGCGACAGGTCGCTTCGGCAATCTTCGCCAGGCGTGCGGCGCGTTCGGCAACGATCGCGTCGGTCAGGGGAACCGGGTCGTCCGCGCAGGACATGCTGCAGTCGAGGTGGATCTTTTTGAATCCGGCAGAAACATAGCTTTTGATCAGATCGTCGGCATTAGCCATCGCCTGTTGCGCAGGCAGGTTTTGCCAGCGGTTAGGGCCCAGGTGATCGCCGCCGAGGATCAGCTGTGACGTCGGGAAACCGAGCGACTCGGCCAGCTGGCAGACAAACCCGTGAAAATCAGCGGGCGTCATGCCGGTATAGCCACCAAACTGATCCACCTGGTTGGAGGTGGCCTCGATCAACAGCGGCGACTGATGCGAATGCGCGTAACGAATTGCAGCTTCCAGTACCAGCGGATGTGCGGAGCAGACGGCGTAAATCCCGTTTGAATTCCCCCGTTTATGGTGTTCCACCATTTCTGTCAGATGTTTCACTTTCCTCTCCATTTCGGATGGTAATGATATTTATCTTTCGTTTTGTTTCATTTAATCCTGCATCATGGTGATCTAAAAATAAAACGAAAGATAATGGTTTTCCGATCTGTTTCACAAAAGAAACATAATGAAAGGTTTCAGCGCGGTGCCAGCTTGCGTATCGTCACTATGCAGGGCTTGCATTCCCGTAAAGGAAAGGCCTTAATAGGCAAAACGAAATGAAACGAAAGAATATTGATTAAGGAGCTCGTATGAGCAGCACCGATTCATCCGCGGAAAAGCGCATCACCAGCACCAGTGAAAGGCGGGAGCAGATCATTCAGCGGTTGCGGGCGCAGGGAAGCGTACAGGTTAACGATCTGTCTCATCTGTACGGCGTATCGACGGTAACAATCCGCAATGACCTGGCGTTCCTGGAGAAGCAGGGCATTGCCGTTCGCGCTTACGGTGGGGCATTGATTTGCGAAGGCAACATGCCGGGCGCTGAGCCTTCCGTGGAGGATAAAAGCTCGCTGAATACGGCGGTGAAGCGCAGTATCGCGCAGGCTGCTGCCGCGCTGGTCAAACCCGGGCACCGTATTATTCTGGACTCCGGCACCACGACGTTTGAAATCGCCCGCATGCTGCGTCAGCACACGGACGTCATCGCGATGACCAACGGGATGAACGTGGCGAATGCGTTGCTGGAAGCGGAAGGGGTGGAACTGCTGATGACCGGTGGACATTTGCGCCGTCAGTCGCAATCTTTCTACGGTGACCAGGCAGAACAGTCGCTACAGAATTACCATTTTGACCTGCTGTTCCTGGGCGTTGACGCCATCGATCTCGACCGCGGCGTGAGCACGCACAACGAAGACGAAGCCCGTCTGAATCGCAAAATGTGCGAGGTGGCAGAACGCATTATTGTGGTGACGGACTCCAGCAAATTTAACCGCTCGAGCCTGCATAAAATCATTGATACACAACGGATTGATATGATTATTGTCGATGAAGGCATTCCGGCGGAGAGCCTGGAAGGGCTGCGAAAAAGCGGGATTGAGGTGGTGTTGGTTTAAGGTTTTTTACCCTCTCCCCTGGGGGGAGAGGGCTGGGTGACGGGAAGTCACGTCACCGGTGCCGGGTTAAACACCGCCAGCTGATTATGCAATCCCCACTGATCCGAAAAGGTTTTCTTCCGTCCGCTGGCGACATCCAGAATGAAGTGGAACAGTTTCCAGCCCACGTCCTCAATACTCTCTTCTCCGGTGGCGATAGTGCCCGCGTTGATATCCATTAAGTCATACCAGCGGTTTGCCAGCTCGGTGCGGGTCGCCATCTTAATCACCGGCACCGCCATCAGGCCGTACGGCGTGCCGCGCCCGGTGGTAAAGACCTGTACCGTAATGCCGGATGCCACCTGCTGCGTGCCGCAGACAAAATCGCTGGCCGGCGTTGCCGCGTAAATCAGGCCGCGTTTCGTCGGGCGCTGGCCCGGGGAGAGCACTTCTGCAATGGCGCTCTGACCGGATTTGGCAATGGAGCCAAGGGCTTTTTCCACCACGTTCGCCAGGCCGCCTTTTTTGTTCCCCGGAGACGGGTTGGCGCTGCGGTCGGTTTTGCCCATATCGAGATAGCTATCGTACCAGGCCATCTCCTCAAGCAGGCGCTTGCCGACCTCTTCATTAACGGCGCGTGGCGTAAGCAGATGGATGGCGTCACGCACTTCGGTCACCTCGGAGAACATCACCGTGGCGCCGCAGCGAACAAGCAGATCGGACGCATAGCCTACCGCCGGGTTGGCCGTCACGCCGGAGAAGGCATCGCTGCCGCCGCACTGGGTGCCCACGACCAGTTCCGAGGCCGGACACGTTTCGCGCTGGCGGCGGTTGAGTTTGTCCAGATGTCGCTCTGCCACCTGCAGAATGTCATCGACCATTGAGCGGAAACCAACGTGGCGTTCGTCCTGCAGGCGCACGATACTGGCCTCGTCTGCCGGGATGGCTTTAACATCCTCGGTCCCCTGCAGCAGGCGTTCTGGCTGCAATTTTTCACAGCCGAGGCCGATGACCATCACCTCGCCGCCAAAGTTCGGGTTGAGGGCGATATTGTGGATGGTCCGGATAGGCACCACGGCAGCGGGCGCGTTAATCGCCACGCCGCAGCCGTAGAGGTGGTTCAGGCCCACCACGCCGTCGACGTTCGGGTATTTTGGCAGCAGATCGCGTTCGATGATTTTCACCACGTAATCCACTACGCCCGCCACGCAGTGCACGCTGGTGGTAATACCGAGCAGATTCTTGGTGCCGACGCTGCCGTCCGCATTGCGGTAGCCTTCGAAGGTATAGCCCTCCAGCGGAGGAAGCGGTTCCGGCACGCGGGTTGCCAGCGGAAGCGTGTTCAGCGGCGGCGCTTCTGGAAGTGCCACCAGCGACTCCTCAACCCAGCTACCCTGTGGTATAGCGCGAACGGCATAGCCGATGACTTCACCGTAACGTACGATTTCGCTATTAGCAGGGATATCCACCAGGGCGACTTTATGTCCCTGTGGAATATGCTCAATCAGTTCCAGCCCGTCCGGGAATCGAGTGCCCGCTTTTAAGCCATTGTCGTTGACAATAATCGCCACATTATCGATGTCGTGTACTTTGATATAAAACGCCGTCGGCGATGCCTGTCGAATTTCAATGTCGGCCATTGTTCACTATTCTCCAGCAAAGTGTCTGATAATAAATTCAGCCAATTTTCTAATGGTAGAAATTAATACGCGGCTTTCAGAAATAAAGCATGTCAGCAGAATGAATAGCAAAATGTGATCCCGATCGCTTCAGAACCCGTAATCCTTGATTCTGTGCATTAGCGCCCAGTGCTTTGTGCATATGCAAAAATTTTTATCAAAATATACCGTAATACCTGAGCATTAAAACAATGTGCGGTCGCGGATAGCGTCTTATACTGAATGACGTTTTTATCACGCCAAAATACGGCAGAATAATAAATATCATGCTGGCGGGGTGTCTGAATAAATAAAATGATGCTGAAAAAGGCTGCGGAATTAAAAAGGTAAATACGATGAATAACGCGATCTTCCCGAATAAATTTAAAGCGGCCCTCGCGGCGCACCAGATTCAGATTGGCTGTTGGTCCGCGCTGGCAAACCCAATCAGCACCGAAGTGCTGGGCCTGGCCGGTTTCGACTGGCTGGTGCTGGACGGCGAACATGCGCCGAACGATATCAGCACGTTTATTCCGCAGCTGATGGCGCTGAAAGGCAGCCACAGCGCCCCGGTGGTGCGTGTACCCACCAACGAGCCGGTGATTATCAAGCGTCTGCTGGATATCGGCTTCTACAACTTTCTGATCCCGTTTGTGGAGACGGAAGAACAAGCGGCGCTGGCCGTTGCGTCAACGCGCTACCCCCCGGAAGGGATCCGCGGCGTCTCCGTTTCGCACCGCGCCAATATGTTTGGCAACGTGCCGGACTATTTCGCGCAGTCCAACAGCAACATCACCATTCTGGTTCAGATCGAGAGCCAGCAGGGCGTTGATAACGTCGACGCGATTGCCGCCACAAACGGCGTGGACGGTGTCTTCGTCGGCCCAAGCGATCTGGCTGCCGCCTTTGGCCATCTGGGCAACGCCAGCCACCCTGACGTACAGCGCGCGATCCAGCACATCTTTGCCCGCGCCAAAGCACACGGCAAACCGTGCGGCATTCTGGCGCCGGTTGAGGCGGACGCCCGGCGCTATCTCGAGTGGGGAGCCACGTTTGTTGCCGTCGGCAGCGACCTCGGCGTTTTCCGCTCGGCTACGCAGAAATTAGCGGACGCTTTTAAAAAATAACCATCATTGAGGAAACAGATTATGACGCTGAAAGTGGGCTTTATTGGCCTGGGGATCATGGGTAAACCAATGAGTAAGAACCTCATCAAAGCGGGTTACTCACTGGTGGTATCCGATCATAATCCACAGGCCGTGGCGGAGGTGATGGCGGCGGGCGCAGAAACGGCCACCACCGCCAAAGCGATTGCCGAGCAGTGCGACGTCATCATCACCATGCTGCCAAACTCACCGCATGTTAAAGAGGTCGCGCTGGGTGAAAACGGCATTATCGACGGCGCGAAGCCGGGCCTGGTGCTGATTGATATGAGCTCTATTGCGCCGCTCGCAAGTCGTGAAATCAGCGAGGCGTTAAAAGCGAAGGACGTCGATATGCTGGACGCGCCGGTCAGCGGCGGTGAGCCGAAAGCGATAGACGGTACGCTGTCGGTGATGGTCGGCGGTGATAAAGCGGTTTTCGAGAGATTTTACGACCTGATGAAAGCAATGGCGGGCTCCGTGGTGCACACCGGGGAGATCGGGGCGGGTAACGTGACCAAGCTGGCAAACCAGGTGATTGTGGCGCTGAACATTGCCGCCATGTCCGAAGCGCTGACGCTGGCAACCAAAGCGGGCGTCAACCCGGACCTGGTCTACCAGGCCATTCGCGGTGGTCTGGCGGGCAGTACCGTACTGGAGGCCAAAGCGCCGATGGTCATGGATCGTAATTTCAAACCCGGTTTCCGCATCGACCTGCATATCAAAGATCTGGCCAACGCGCTGGATACGTCACACGGCGTGGGCGCGCAGCTGCCGCTGACCGCGGCGGTCATGGAGATGATGCAGGCGCTGCGTGCCGATGGCCTGGGCACGGCCGATCACAGCGCGATTGCATGCTACTACGAAAAACTGGCGAAGGTGGAAGTGGCGCGTTAATCACGCCTTGCCCATACCTGAGGGTGACAGCGGCGCGCAAACCCTCTATACTGCGCGCCGAAGCTGACCAGACAGTCGCCGCTTCGTCGTCGTCCCTTTCGGGGGAGACGGGCGGAGGGGAGGAAAGTCCGGGCTCCATAGGGCAGGGTGCCAGGTAACGCCTGGGGGGGAAACCCACGACCAGTGCAACAGAGAGCAAACCGCCGATGGCCCGCGCAAGCGGGATCAGGTAAGGGTGAAAGGGTGCGGTAAGAGCGCACCGCGCGGCTGGTAACAGTCCGTGGCACGGTAAACTCCACCCGGAGCAAGGCCAAATAGGGGTTCACATGGTACGGCCCGTACTGAACCCGGGTAGGCTGCTTGAGCCAGTGAGCGATTGCTGGCCTAGATGAATGACTGTCCAACGACAGAACCCGGCTTATCGGTCAGCTTCAACTCATTTCAAAACAATACGTTGGTGTGTCTCAGGCCTTCATAGGTGAAAATGTGACACAGACTGTGATACAAACGAGGCACACCAACGGCTGTTCCATCCCGAATATCCTCAAGCGTGGCAACCGCTACTGCCTTCATTTCCGACTACCTTCAGGTGGCTTTTTTCGCATGTCTCTGGGTTGCGATTCAGCCAGCAGAGCAAGGTTTATATCTTCCCGTCTCACTATGTTCATTTCTCTTGTAAAATCGTCCAAGATGGAGCCAGCCCTACTATTGGACATAGTGCATAAAATGAAGAAATTAGAACAAAAAGACATTGATGATTATTTGCTGAGTATTCAGGCCGCCTTTTATTCCGCAGCAAAAAAATCCCAACAACTGTAAGTAAGAAACTGCGTAGCTCGACTTCATTAACTTATGAAAAAAGTAACGTTACCCTCTTGGGAGATGTGCTTGGTGATACTTTCACAACTGATGGTAGCCTTCAACGCCTGCGCTGGGCGTGTAACGATGAGCAACCCGGAACAGTCAACCATGGCAAACGGGCAAACGCTTTGTGTTTACTCCAACAGCATTTACACCTTTACCTATGTAACCAGCTCAAAGCACTGCCCCTACAGCAGGACCTTCGATACGGCTGAAAGAGAGTAAAAGTTCGGGGGCTACACCCGATTTACCGAATGTTACGAAACGCAGTTTCGCTTACGTCTAATACTTGTTGCTCATGTGGTCATTGATTGTAAAATGACCGTTGTGATTATTTCCATAATAAGTAGAGGGACTTATGACAAGAGCACTGGCAAGGCTCGGGGACAAAACGACTAGCGGCGGGTATATTGCTACCGCAACATCGACGATTACTGAAGAACGGAAAATCGCCCTACTCGGTGACACTGCATATTGCCCGAAGGATACTTGTAATGGTTTCTTCGAAATAAACGGCACCGCTTACCATTTTGCTGAAAACCACCCCTGCGTCGCCACAGGTGATCAGGTGCTGTGTAACTGCAAAAGCAACCAGGTGTTAGGTAGCACGACAATATGGGCTGAAGATGCGTCAGATAATCCCTTCGAAGAACATCAAAAGCGGGCTGCCGAATGGCCTATTAACAAAGCTATTGCCGCTGCCGCAGCGCTGAGTGCTCTACCCGTTTTTGCAAAATCCTGTCTGCGAGGAGATGGCTGCACTGAAGCAGGAACCGATCAGGAATCCATTGATAACTTCGGTCATGCTGGCTATTACCGTGCAACACCGCAAGCAGAACAACCAGAAGAAGAACCTGTTCAACACGCACAGGCAGCAAAGAAGCACAAACCAGCCGAACCAACACCGCTGCCGGAAGATAATCGCCCGTGGTATAAGCGCCTTTTCAGTTCCTCTGACACAACTAAAGCCGCTGCGACAGCGGGAATGGCGACAGCAAGAGCAGCGACAACTACCGGAATTGCGCCAGGCGCAGCAATCGAAGCCGGATATGCGGCATTGCAGAAGATCGGCGGCAACCTTTCTACGGCTGGTCGCTGGATAGCCCCCAATCCCACAACTGTTTTTCTGTTTGGTATGTTCTACTCACCAAAACTCAACAGTGGTGAGCAGGACTATATCGACAGGATGCGTCTTGAGCAGGCCGCACGAAATAAAGAAGATGTTCCGACCCGGGTCCGTTTTCGCTGGGAGGCTGACCAGTACGGCACCATGAGACCGAAAGGTTTCCACGTTAGCGCCAGAGGCGGACAGGATAAAGTTCCGGTGCGTATGCTTCAGAAGAACACCACTACCGGAAATTACGAATTCTGGGAAGATGGCGCAAACAAGCCGACAATCGTCTGGACGCCTGACGATCCGGGATATGCTTCACCTTCCAACACCGGCAATCAGGATAACGTCTACATTCCGCCGAACGTGCTGGTTTATCCAGAAAGTGAGATCAATAGTCCGTGGTCAACGGAAACACCTGCACCGGGAGAACGTCCATTCAGGGATTATATTCTTGTACATCCTACAGGGACGTTTGACCCGATTTATGTCTACCTCAGCAAGAACCCAAATGATCCTATCTGGACAAAAACCAAAACGTCTGAACCAGTCGAGAATGCCTACGGTCACTGGGTGAAGCATGGACATGAGTTTGAGGATAATTCTTTCAACAACTCGAAGGAGTACGTTAATGCTACTCATGATTTTGTTCGAACACCTCCCGCAGGGACTTTAACGAAGGTCCGACAGAATGGCGATGTGATGTACTATCATCCAGCGACAAATACTTTCTCCGTAAAGACTAAGGATGGAGTACCGAAGACAATGTTTAAACCGAAAGGTGGGATGGAATATTGGGAGAAACAGAAATGATAGATTCAAAACACTCTTGCCCTTGCTGCGGTCAGTATGAATTCCCCGAAGAAGGTAGTTATGAGATTTGCCCAGTTTGCAACTGGGAAGACGATCCCGTTCAGGCTGAGGACCCTGGCTACAAAGGCGGGGCTAATGTAATGAGTTTGAACGAAGCGCGCGAAGCATTCCGACAAGGTCGAAAGGTAAGTTAACCTTGCTTTGACGGATTTGACCTGTGAGTAGAATGGCTGGCTTTGTCCCGGCCTTTCTTTTGTCTGTTAGCTTGCTTTATCTGCAATACAAAGTGCGATACAGTCTGCGACACACGACAACCCCAGCGCTGTAGACGCCTGACGTATGGTTGAACGAAGCCGCCTTATCGGTCAGCTTCAACTTCTTAGAAAACCCCGCTTCGGCGGGGTTTTTGCTTTCAGGGGGGGTTAGGCTGGGTAAGCGCAGCGCCACCCGGCACCAGACAAACGACATCAATTCTCATATTTGCGACATTAAGCACATTTCACTGTTTTTATCCCTTCAGTGTCGCTCCTGTGTCTGCGGACGATCGTCATCACAAAATTTCACGCTAAAAAACCCGCGATTTTCAGTATTGATAATTTGTTATGATTGTTATCTTAATGATCGCGAAACTTTTCTCGTTTGATATGCATACATTGAAATCAAATACATTTCTCCCATGAATATGTGACGTATTCCACTCTTTTCCGCCAGCCTGAAAATTCGCGTCGGAAAAATTTGATAAATTGAAAGAATGTTTCAAACAAATAGCGGTTATTTATTGGTCTTTAATTGCCTGAAATATCGCCTTTATTGATTTTTTCCGGATGGTAAAATTTATCCTGGTTATCGCCATAAAATAAATTTATTACCGCTATTTTTGTTGATCAATATCAGCGTAGTAGCATATTTCTCTCTATTTATTACTTTGATAAATAAGCGTTTTTATGGTTTTTCGCTGTGCGTGATAAAGGGCCTGGAAAGCAAATTGTGAGTAACAGCACATACCCCTTCAAACATTATTGAGTAGAATTCACCCCGTCATAGGGAAATAAGTGCAGAATATTATGAACACTATTATTCTACCGAAAACACAGCACCTCGTGGTATTTCAGGAAGTCATTAAAAGTGGCTCCATAGGTTCTGCAGCAAGACAGCTGGGTCTGACGCAACCCGCCGTCAGCAAAATCATCAGCGATATTGAGTCCTACTTCGGTGTGGAAGTGATGGTGCGTAAAAACACCGGCGTAAAACTCACTGCTGCGGGCCAGGTTCTGCTCTCGTACTCAGAGTCCATCACCCGCGAAATGAAAAACATGGTGAGTGAGATTAACAGCCTGAGTTTCAGCACCGTTATGGACGTCTCCTTTGGTTACCCGTCGCTGATCGGCTTCACCTTCCTGTCCGAAATGATCAAAAAATTTAAAGAAGTGTTCCCGAAAGCACGCGTCTCGATGTATGAAGCCCAGCTCTCATCTTTCCTTCCGGCCATTCGCGACGGTCGTCTGGATTTCGCTATCGGCACGCTGAGTGATGAAATGCTGCTGCAGGATCTGCACGTCGAACCGCTGTTTGAGTCCGAGTTTGTGCTGGTCGCCAGCAAAATGCGAACGTGCACCGGCCCGACGACACTGGCATCGCTCACGCACGAGCAGTGGGTGATGCCGCAAACCGATATGGGCTACTACAAAGAACTTCTGACCACCCTGCAAGACAATCACATCAGCATCGAAAACATCGTCCAGACCGATTCGGTCGTCACCATTTATAACCTTGTCCTGAATGCCGATTATCTGACGGTGATTCCCCGCGACATGATTGCACCGTTCGGTTCTGACCAGTTTATTGTACTGCCAGTGGAAGATGAATTACCCGTGGCGCGTTATGCCGCCGTGTGGTCAAAAAATTACAGGATTAAAAAATCGGCGTCAGTATTAGTTGAGCTGGCAAAACAATATTCGTCGATGAATATCGAAAGACGACGATGAATAATTAGTACCCATTTTAAAAATACCCAGAGCGTTAACGTGTTAACGCGCTGATACCCTGACTTTGCCTGAAAAGAATGAATTATTATAACGAGGATATTATGCATATTACCTACGATCTCCCGGTAACGATTGAAGATATTCAGGACGCCAGAAAACGACTGGCAGGAAAAATATATAAAACCGGTATGCCACGTTCGAATTATCTCAGCGAACGTTGTAAGGGCGAAATATTCCTGAAATTTGAGAATATGCAGCGTACCGGCTCGTTTAAGATCCGCGGCGCGTTTAACAAGTTAAGCTCGCTGACCGACGCTGAAAAACGCAAAGGCGTTGTCGCCTGCTCCGCGGGAAACCACGCGCAGGGTGTGTCCCTCTCCTGCGCCATGCTCGGCATCGACGGCAAAGTGGTGATGCCGAAGGGGGCACCGAAATCCAAGGTTGCCGCCACCCGCGACTACTCCGCCGAAGTGGTGCTGCACGGCGAGAACTTCAACGATACCATCGCCAAAGTGAGCGAAATCGTTGAGACGGAAGGGCGTATTTTTATTCCGCCTTACGATGACCCAAAAGTGATTGCCGGGCAGGGCACCATCGGCCTGGAAATTCTCGAAGATTTATACGACGTGGATAACGTCATTGTACCTATCGGCGGCGGCGGATTAATTGCCGGGATTGCGACGGCGATTAAATCCATCAACCCGACCATTAATATTATCGGCGTACAGTCTGAAAACGTGCACGGAATGGCAGCCTCCTGGCAGGCAGGAGAAATAACCAACCATCGCGTTACCGGCACGTTAGCCGACGGCTGCGACGTCTCTCGTCCGGGGAAATTAACCTTCGAAATCGTTCGTGAACTGGTCGATGACATTGTGCTGGTGAGCGAAGACGATATTCGCAACAGCATGGTTGCCCTTATTCAGCGAAATAAAGTGGTGACGGAAGGCGCTGGCGCACTGGCTTGTGCTGCGTTATTAAGCGGCAAACTTGACCACTATATTCAGGGCCGCAAAACCGTCTGCATTATTTCCGGCGGCAATATCGACCTCTCCCGTGTTTCCCAAATTACCGGCTTCGTTGACGCATAAAGGTGACCTATGAGCAACACAGAAAGCATTATCGTTGGCCAGACAAAAACGTCCTCCTGGCGTAAGTCTGATACCACCTGGACGCTTGGCCTGTTTGGTACCGCCATTGGCGCAGGCGTGCTGTTCTTCCCCATTCGCGCAGGCTTTGGCGGATTGATCCCGATCCTGCTGATGCTGGTTCTCGCATTCCCGATTGCGTTTTACTGCCACCGCGCGCTGGCGCGTTTGTGTCTGTCCGGCAGCAACGTCTCCGGAAACATCACCGAAACGGTGGAAGAGCATTTCGGTAAAACCGGCGGGGTGGTGATCACGTTCCTCTACTTCTTTGCCATTTGCCCGCTGCTGTGGATTTACGGCGTCACCATTACCAACACCTTTATGACCTTCTGGGAAAACCAGCTCCAGTTGCCAGCGCTGAACCGCGGCGTGGTGGCGCTGTTCCTGCTGCTGCTGATGGCCTTTGTTATCTGGTTTGGTAAAGACCTGATGGTGAAGGTCATGAGCTTCCTGGTGTTCCCGTTTATCGCCAGCCTGGTGCTGATTTCCCTGTCGCTGATCCCTTACTGGAACTCGGCGGTGATCGACCAGGTCAACCTGAGCGATATCGCCTTCACCGGTCATGACGGCATTCTGGTCACCGTGTGGCTGGGTATCTCCATCATGGTCTTCTCCTTCAACTTCTCGCCTATCGTCTCCTCGTTTGTGGTCTCCAAGCGCGAAGAGTACGAGCCAACGTTCGGTAAAGAGTTCACCGAGCAGAAATGTTCCAAAATCATCGGTCGCGCCAGCCTGCTGATGGTGGCTGTGGTGATGTTCTTCGCCTTTAGCTGTCTGTTTACGCTCTCTCCGCAGAACATGGCGGACGCCAAGGCGCAGAATATTCCGGTGCTCTCTTACCTGGCGAACCACTTTGCGTCAATGTCCGGAACTAAATCGACGTTCGCGACGGTACTGGAATACGGTGCCTCCATCATCGCGCTGGTGGCTATCTTCAAATCCTTCTTCGGGCACTACCTGGGCACGCTGGAAGGTCTGAATGGCCTGATCCTCAAGTTCGGCTACAAGGGCGATAAGAAGAAAGTTTCCGTTGGCAAACTGAACACCATCAGCATGGTGTTCATCATGGGCTCCACCTGGGTTGTGGCCTACGCCAACCCGAACATTCTCGACCTTATTGAAGCCATGGGCGCACCAATCATCGCCTCTCTGCTGTGCCTGCTGCCGATGTACGCCATCCGCAAAGCCCCGGCTCTGGCGAAATACAAAGGGCGTACCGAGAACATCTTCGTTACCGCGGTCGGCCTGCTGACCATTCTGAATATCGTTTACAAACTGTTCTAACCCATTGCTCAGGAAGAGCGGAGTCACATGATGATTGAGTTTCCGGTTGTACTGGTAATTAACTGCGGTTCGTCCTCTGTTAAGTTTTCGGTGCTCGACGCCAGCAGCTGCGACGCCCTGATGACGGGCATTGCAGACGGCATCAACACCGAGAAGGCCTTTATTTCCGTGAACGGGGGTGAGCCGGCCAGACTGGCTCACCAGGACTACGAAGGGGCGCTGGCTGCCATCGCCCTGGAGCTGGAGAAGCGTGACCTGATGAGCAGCGTGGCCTTAATTGGCCACCGCATTGCGCACGGCGGCGACCTCTTCAGCGAGTCGACCCTGATTACGGAAGCGGTGATTGAGCAGATCCGCCAGGTCTCTCCGCTGGCGCCGCTGCATAACTACGCTAACCTGAGCGGCGTGGAAGCCGCAGAGCGCTTGTTCCCGGGCGTGCAGCAGGTCGCGGTATTTGATACCAGCTTCCACCAGACGCTGCCGCCGCAGGCGTATCTGTACGGATTGCCGTACCGCTATTTTGAAGAGCTGGGCGTGCGCCGCTACGGCTTCCACGGCACCTCTCACCGCTACGTGGCCGCGCAGGCGCATACGCTTCTCGGGCTGTCCCCCGATGACAGCGGCCTGGTGATTGCCCACCTCGGCAACGGAGCGTCCATCTGCGCGGTGCGCAACGGCGAAAGCGTGGATACTTCCATGGGGATGACGCCGCTGGAAGGGCTGGTAATGGGTACGCGCTGCGGCGATGTGGACTTCGGCGCAGTGGCGTGGATTGCCCAGCAGACCGGGCAGTCGTTCGAGGATCTGGAACGCGTGGTCAACAAAGAGTCCGGGTTGCTTGGGATTTCCGGCATCTCCTCCGATTTACGCGCGCTGGAGAAAGCCTGGCACGCTGGCAACGAGCGGGCGCAGCTGGCTATCCAGACCTTCGTTCACCGTATAGCGCGACACATTGCCGGGCACGCTGCGTCACTGCACCGCCTCGATGGGGTGGTCTTTACCGGCGGTATTGGCGAAAACTCGACGCTTGTCCGCGCGCTGGTGGCGGAACATCTGAACGTGTTCGGCATCCGCCTCGACGACGCCAAAAATGCCCTGCCGGGCAGCGCGGGTGAGCGCGTGATCTCCACCGAGTCGTCCCGCGTGGCCTGCGCGGTGATCCCTACCAACGAAGAAAAAATGATCGCGCTGGACGCCCTCCGTCTTGGGAAGGTTACCCCGGCTGCGGCTTACGCCTGATAAAGCGAGAAACACATGAAAGTAACAATCGATACGGGCGTCGCGCCCTACAGCGACGCATGGGCCGGGTTTCGCGGTGAAGAATGGAAAAACGCCGTCAACGTCCGCGATTTTATTCAGCATAACTACACCCCTTATGAAGGCGATGAAGCTTTCCTCGCGCAGGCGACGCCAGCAACGACGGCGCTGTGGCAGAAGGTGATGGTCGGCATTCGTCAGGAGAATGCCACCCACGCCCCGGTGGATTTTGACACCAACATTGCCACCACCATTACGGCCCACGGGCCGGGCTATATCGACCAGGATCTGGAGACGATCGTCGGCCTGCAAACCGATAAGCCTCTCAAGCGTGCGCTCCATCCGTACGGCGGGATCAACATGATCCGCAGCTCGTTCGAAGCCTATGGCCGGGAGATGGATCCGCAGTTTGAATATCTCTTTACCGACCTGCGCAAAACCCACAACCAGGGCGTGTTTGACGTCTATTCGCCAGAGATGATGCGCTGCCGTAAGTCCGGCGTGCTGACCGGCTTGCCAGACGGCTACGGGCGCGGACGTATCATTGGCGACTATCGCCGCGTGGCGCTGTACGGGATTGCTTATCTGGTGCGCGAGCGTGAACTCCAGTTTACGGATCTGCAGGGCAGGCTGGAGCGCGGTGAGGATCTGGAGGCGACGATCCGCCTGCGTGAAGAGCTGGCGGAGCATAAGCGCGCGCTGCTGCAGATCCAGCAGATGGCGGCGAACTATGGCTTCGATATCGCACGCCCGGCGATGAACGCCCAGGAAGCGGTGCAGTGGCTCTATTTTGCCTACCTTGCCGCGGTGAAATCCCAGAACGGCGGGGCGATGTCGCTGGGGCGCACGGCCTCGTTCCTCGATATCTACATTGAACGTGACATGCAGGCAGGAAGGCTGAATGAAGTCCAGGCGCAGGAGCTGATCGACCACTTCATCATGAAGATCCGCATGGTGCGCTTCCTGCGCACTCCGGAGTTCGACACGCTCTTCTCCGGCGATCCGATCTGGGCGACGGAAGTGATCGGCGGCATGGGGCTGGACGGGCGCACGCTGGTGACCAAGAACAGCTTCCGCTATCTGCACACGCTGCACACCATGGGGCCAGCACCTGAGCCGAACCTGACGATCCTCTGGTCTGAACAACTGCCGATCGCGTTCAAGAAATACGCCGCGCAGGTGTCGATCGTCACCTCTTCGCTGCAGTATGAGAACGACGATCTGATGCGCGCGGACTTCAACAGCGACGACTACGCCATTGCCTGCTGCGTCAGCCCGATGGTGATCGGCAAGCAGATGCAGTTCTTTGGCGCGCGCGCCAACCTCGCCAAAACGCTGCTGTACGCGATCAACGGCGGGGTGGACGAGAAGCTGAAGATCCAGGTCGGTCCTAAAACCGAGCCGCTGCTGGACGACGTGCTGGATTACGACACCGTGATGGCGAGCCTCGATCACTTTATGGACTGGCTGGCGGTGCAGTACATTAGCGCCCTGAATCTCATTCACTACATGCATGATAAGTACAGCTACGAAGCCTCGCTGATGGCGCTGCACGACCGGGACGTCTATCGCACCATGGCCTGCGGCATTGCCGGGCTGTCGGTAGCCGCGGATTCCCTGTCGGCCATTAAATATGCCACGGTGAAGCCGGTGCGCGACCATACGGGACTGGCAGTCGATTTCGTGATTGAAGGGGATTATCCGCAGTACGGCAACAACGACGACCGCGTGGACAGCATTGCCTGCGACCTGGTGGAGCGCTTTATGAAGAAAATTCAGGCGCTGCGGACCTACCGCAACGCGGTGCCAACTCAGTCGATCCTGACCATCACCTCCAACGTGGTTTATGGTCAGAAGACCGGGAACACGCCGGACGGACGACGCGGCGGCACGCCGTTTGCCCCAGGCGCGAACCCAATGCACGGGCGCGACAGAAAAGGGGCGGTGGCCTCGCTAACGTCGGTTGCCAAACTGCCGTTCACCTACGCGAAAGACGGGATTTCCTACACCTTCTCCATCGTGCCGCAGGCGCTTGGCAAGGACGAGCTGGTGCGCAAAACCAACCTGGTGGGGCTACTGGACGGGTATTTCCATCACGAAGCCTCTATTGAGGGAGGGCAGCATCTGAACGTCAACGTCATGAACCGGGAAATGCTCCTCGATGCCATCGCGCACCCGGAGAATTACCCGAACCTGACCATCCGCGTTTCAGGTTATGCGGTGCGGTTTAATGCGCTGACGCGCGAGCAGCAGCAGGATGTGATTTCGCGAACCTTTACCCACTCTATCTAAACGTGAGCTCTCATGCCCCCTCAATGCAGGGGGCCTTTTTTTGTCCGCTAAACATACAAAATTGTTTATATAATTACTCACACATATTCATCCGCTCTTGAAAAACAATACCCCTGCTTTTCCCTATAACAGCATGTAAGGACAGTAAGATGATGAAAATGACCCGTATTGCGCTGGTCGCCGCCTCGCTGGCAGTGTGTAGTTTTACGGCACAGGCCGCGAACGTTGAGGCTGCTCCGTCTCCATCGCAGGATCCGCTGGTGCAGCACCTGAAGCTCAGCAATGAGCAGGTTACGAAGATTGAAGGTCTGCATAAGCAGCTGGAACAAAATGTCAGCAAGATCCCGATGACGGGCGTGAAGGACGGCGCGCTGATCGACATGTTCCAGGCGGGCAAATGGGACGAAAGCACGGTGAAAAGCCAGCTTGCTGCCTTTAGCAAAATTGAAGAGCAGACCCGTTATTACCGCGTGAAATATTACTTCGACGTCAGCCAGGTTTTGACGCCGGAACAGCGTAAACAGATTAGAACGGATATGGCTAACGCGCTGGCTAACTGATTTCCTACCCGCGCATAGCGCGGGTTTTTATTTCTTGATCGGCGTCACTTTTAGAAAATTAGCTTTTAATATCCCACTTCAGAAGCAAAATTTCCTCCAGAAGCAGAATATCCTTATTAATGTTGTGACCTTTTTCTCCCGCTCTCCGGATATGATCTTCCCACACCAATAACACTCACCTGCAACCATCTGAATCGCAATCGCTGGCGATCGGAAACTAATAAAAACAACTGTTTACCCTACAAAATAAGCGAGTGCCCAATGGATACGGCAACAAACAGCAGTATGATTGTGAGTGATTCCCCCGCGGCAAGGCGGGCGGGAATGAGTGAAAGCGAGTGGCGAGAGGCGATTAAATTCGACAGCACCGACACGGGCTGGGTCATCATGAGTATTGGGATGGCTATCGGCGCGGGGATAGTTTTTCTCCCCGTGCAGGTCGGATTAATGGGGCTGTGGGTATTTTTGCTCTCATCAATAATCGGCTATCCGGCCATGTATTTATTCCAGCGTCTGTTTATTAATACGCTGGCGGAATCACCGGAGTGCAAAGATTACCCGAGCGTAATTAGCGGTTATTTGGGTAAGAACTGGGGCATCTTATTAGGCGCGCTCTATTTCGTGATGCTGGTGATCTGGATGTTTGTCTATTCCACGGCCATTACCAACGACAGCGCCTCGTATTTGCACACCTTCGGCGTGACCGACGGTTTGTTATCAGATAATCCGTTTTACGGTTTATGCCTGATCTGCATTCTGGTGGCCATTTCGTCGCGCGGAGAAAAGCTGCTGTTTAAAGTCTCCAGCCTGATGGTGCTGACCAAATTATTCGTGGTAGCCGCGCTGGGGCTGTCAATGATTGGCCTCTGGCATTTAGCCAACGTGGGCATGCTGCCGCCGCTGGGACTGTTGATTAAAAACGCCATCATTACGCTGCCCTTTACCTTAACCTCCATTCTGTTTATTCAGACCCTGAGTCCGATGGTGATCTCATACCGTTCACGGGAAAAATCGGTGGAGGTGGCGCGCCACAAAGCGCTGCGGGCGATGAATATTGCCTTTGGCATCCTGTTTGTGACGGTCTTTTTCTACGCCGTCTCCTTCACGCTGGCGATGGGGCACGATGAGGCGGTTAAAGCCTACGAGCAGAACATTTCGGCTCTGGCGATTGCGGCGCAGTTTATCAGCGGTGATGGCGCGGGCTGGGTCAAAATCGTCAGCGTGATCCTCAATATCTTCGCCGTGATGACCGCGTTCTTCGGCGTCTATCTCGGCTTTCGCGAGGCGACGCAGGGTATCGTCATGAACATCCTGCGCCGCAGAATGCCGGCTGAGAAAATCAATGAAAACGCCGTCCAGCGCGGGATTATGCTGTTCGCCATCCTGCTGGCCTGGAGCGCGATAGTCCTGAACGCGCCGGTGCTGAGCTTCACCTCCATTTGCAGCCCCATCTTCGGCATGGTGGGCTGCCTGATACCTGCATGGCTGGTCTACAAGGTGCCAGCCCTGCATAAATATAAAGGCGTATCGCTGGTGATTATCGTCATCACCGGACTGCTGCTTTGTGTTTCTCCTTTCCTCGCATTCTCCTGAGGGTAATTAAGGTCGTAACGATGTCTGAGCAAACTCATCCTTTATGGAATCAATTTATTCGCGCGGTGCAGGAAGAAGTGAAGCCTGCCCTTGGGTGTACCGAACCCGTCTCTCTGGCATTGGCCTGTGCGATGGCCGCAGACCTTCTGCCGGGGGAGGTCACACGGATTGAGGCGTGGGTCTCGCCGAACCTGATGAAAAACGGGCTGGGCGTGACGGTACCGGGTACCGGTATGGTCGGGTTACCGATTGCGGCGGCGCTGGGCGCGATTGGCGGTAACGCGCACGCCGGACTGGAGGTGTTGAAAGATGCCACCGCCGATGCACTGGTCCGCGCCAAAGCCCTGCTTGAGGCAGGGCAAGTGCAGGTAAAACTGCAGGAGCCCTGTGATGAGATCCTCTATTCCCGCGCCTGCGTTCATGCCGGGGATCACTCGGCGATGGTGACCATCGTGGGCGGGCATACGCGGGTGGTGGAAGTGGTTTGCCAGGGGGAAACACGCTTTACGCTTGACGATCAACGGTGCCAGACGAATGACGATCCGCTGGCGGTGCTTTCAACTACTACACTGTCGCAGATCCTGGAATTTGTCGAGCAGGTGCCGTTTGAGGCGATCCGCTTTATCCTGCAGGCAGGGCGGCTGAACGATGCGCTCTCCCGCGAAGGGCTCAGCGGGAAGTGGGGGCTGCATATTGGCGCAACGCTTGATAAGCAGCGCGCGCGCGGATGGATGGCGCAGGATCTGGGGTCAGATATTGTAATTCGTACCAGCGCAGCCTCGGATGCCCGCATGGGCGGCGCGACGCTGCCCGCGATGAGCAATTCGGGCTCTGGCAATCAGGGGATCACCGCCACTATGCCGGTTGTGGTCGTGGCTGAACACGTTCAGGCTGACGACGAAAGGCTCGCGCGGGCGCTGATGCTGTCGCATCTGTCGGCGATCTATATCCATTATCAGCTTCCGCGCCTGTCCGCACTGTGTGCGGCGACAACGGCGGCGATGGGCGCTGCGGCGGGTATGGCGTGGCTGATGGGTGGCAGTTACCAGACCATCGCGATGGCGATTGGAAGCATGATCGGCGACGTCAGCGGGATGATCTGCGACGGGGCGTCAAACAGCTGCGCCATGAAGGTCTCAACCAGCGTCAGTAGCGCCTGGAAAGCGGTGATGATGGCGCTGGATGAGTCGGGCGTAACGGGCAACGAGGGGATTGTGGCGCACGATGTGGAGCAGTCAATCGCAAACCTGTGCGCGCTGGCGTGCCGCTCGATGCAGGCCACGGACCGGCAGATTATTGAGATTATGGCGAGTAAGGTGTCGTGAATTAATCCAACCCGTTACCCCTCACCCCGGCCCTCTCCCCAAAGGGGAGAGGGGTTGGGGTGAGGGGGATTTTTAAACCGGCAAATCAATCAGCAGCGCGCGCAGCGGCGTATCCGCCACCAGGGTGATATTCGCTTCATCACGAATAAACGCCCCGTCGCCGCAGGTTAGCGCTTCTTTCTCTTCCGTATGCGTCACCGCATGCACCGTACCGTGAATAGACTGCAAATAGGCGCGCGGGCCATGAAGCTGGAAGCTCGCCTGTTCACCTTTCTTCAGTTCGATATGGTGCAGCCACACCTGCTGACGCAGCTGCAGGCTACCTTTACTGCCATCCGGCGATGCAATCAGCTGTTGCTTATCGCCCGTTAAATCTAACTTCTGTACCAGCGGATTTTCCCGCTCAGGGCAGGCGTCCAGCCACAGCTGCATGCGGGTCAGCGTTTTGTCTTTGCTGAGGTTATGCTCGCTGTAGCTGATGCCCGGCTGCGTGGAAATTAACAATGCTTCGCCAGCCTTTGCCTGGACATGATTGCCCTCGCTATCGCGGTATTCTGCCTCGCCTTCCAGGATCAGGTTCAGGATATCGACTTTCGGGTACGTACGCGGCTGGAAGGAGGCGCCCGGGGCGAGCACTTCCTGGTTCAACACGCGCAATGAAGCGTAACCGAGGAGTTTAGGGTCAAAGTAGTGTCCAAAGGAAAAGGTGTAGCGGGCCTGCAGCCAACCGAAATCGGCTTGTCCGCACTGTTTAGCTGTTCTTGTCGTAATCATAAACTTGACCTCTCTTTACACTAAAACAATGGTAAAGGTATGGACGCTGCATTGTTAGCCAGATATTCTGCCTGGTATGTTCAAATTTCCTGAATGAGAACGAGATGGCTAAAGAGAGAGCATTGACGCTTGAGGCGCTTCGCGTCATGGACGCGATTGACCGGCGCGGCAGTTTTGCGGCGGCGGCCGATGAACTGGGGCGCGTTCCGTCTGCGCTGAGCTACACCATGCAGAAGCTGGAGGAAGAGCTGGACGTGGTGCTGTTTGACCGCTCCGGCCATCGAACAAAATTCACCAACGTCGGGCGGATGCTGCTGGAGCGTGGCCGCGTGCTGCTGGAGGCGGCGGACAAGCTCACGACGGACGCCGAAGCGCTGGCGCGCGGCTGGGAAACCCATCTGACGTTAGTTACCGAAGCGCTGGTGCCGTCAGAAGCGCTGTTCCCGCTGGTGGACCGCCTGGCAGCGAAGGCCAATACGCAGCTGTCGATCATCACCGAGGTGCTGGCAGGGGCGTGGGAGCGTCTGGAGACGGGCAGGGCGGATATCGTCATTGCGCCGGACATGCACTTCCGCTCATCGTCAGAAATCAACTCGCGCAAGCTCTACAGCGTGATGAACGTCTACGTTGCTGCCCCCAACCACCCGATTCACCAGGAGCCGGAGCCGCTCTCTGAAGTCACGCGCGTGAAGTATCGCGGCGTGGCGGTCGCGGATACCGCGCGCGAGCGTCCGGTGCTGACGGTGCAACTTCTGGATAAACAGCCTCGTCTGACGGTGACCTCACTGGAAGACAAACGGCAGGCGCTGCTGGCAGGTCTGGGCGTGGCGACGATGCCGTACCCGTTTGTGGAAAAAGATATTGCAGAAGGGCGACTGCGGGTCGTGAGCCCGGAGTATACCAGCGAAGTGGATATCATTATGGCGTGGCGTCGCGACAGCATGGGCGAAGCCAAATCATGGTGCCTGCGCGAAATACCCAAACTTTTCGCCCACCACAATAAATGAACGAGTAGGCCCGGTAAGCGTAAGCGCCACCGGGCGTTATTTTACGCGCCGACCTTAGGATCGGGGCCAAAGCGGTTTTCGCCCGGCGTCCCGCTCTGGCAGTTGAAAATCAAAATCACGATCCAGCCCACAATCGGGATCAACAGCAGCAATAGCCACCACGCTGAACGATCGGTGTCGTGCAGTCGACGGAACAGCACCGCCCATGATGGCAGCAGGACCAACAGGCCATAAATGGTGGTCAGCACGCCTTCACCGCCAGCCCGCTCCCAGCCGAGAATTTTATCCACAATGCCCAGCACCATGACGAGGATGAAGTTCACCAGAACGAACATCCAGTACTCTTTGCGGCGGGCGCGGCCACCAAATCCAATGTAGTTGCGCAGTACTTTTAAATACCAGTCCATTTTTCCTTGCCTCAATAGTCGGTCAATCACTTGTTTTTTAAGCAATCAAAGTAAGGATAGATGGAGATTGTGAATTAAAAAAGGGCATCTATTGATGCCCTTAATATTTATCCAAAACGGACGTCGCGCCCGTGAGGTTCATTCAGATCCTGCCACGGCCCAATGGAGATAATGCCCGTCGGGTTGATGGTTTTGTGGCTGCGGAAATAGTGGGTGCGAATATGGTCGAAGTCGACCGTCTCCGCGATGCCCGGCATCTGGTAGATGTCGCGCAGGAAACCATACAGGTTCAGGTAATCGCTGATGCGGTGCTTGTCGCACTTAAAGTGGGTGACATAGACCGGATCAAAGCGAACCAGCGTGGTCCACAGGCGAATGTCCGCTTCCGTGAGGCGATCGCCCGTCAGGTAGCGATGCTTGCCCAGGAGCTGTTCCAGGCGTTCAAGCGATTCAAACACTTTTCTAACCGCTTCGTCATACGCTTCCTGGCTGGTGGCGAAACCGGCCTTATAGACACCGTTGTTGACGTTGTCGTAAATCCAGCTGTTTAGCTCATCAATTTTCTCACGCAGCTCAACCGGATAGTAATCTCCGGCACGGGCGCCGTGGGCATCAAATGCGGTATTGAACATGCGGATGATTTCCGCAGACTCATTGCTGACAATCGTCTGGTTTTTCTTGTCCCACAGCACCGGCACGGTCACGCGACCGGTGTAATGCGGATCGGCGCGCAGATAGAGCTGGTACAGGAAATCGTGGTGATACAGTTCGTCGCCGGTCGCCGCAGGGAAATCACTGTCAAACGTCCAGCCGTTTTCCAGCATCAACGGGTTGACGACGGAAACCGGAATGAAGGATTCAAGACCTTTAAGCTTGCGCACGATCAGCGTGCGGTGGGCCCACGGACAGGCAAGGGAAACATAAAGATGATAACGGTCTTTCTCAGCCGCGAAGCCGCCTTCACCGCTAGGGCCTGGCGCACCATCGGCGGTCAGCCAGTTACGGAAGGCCGAAACAGAGCGCTTAAAGCGACCTCCGGTGGATTTGGTGTCATACCAGACATCCTGCCAGACGCCGTCTACGAGTTGTCCCATTTTTTCTCCTCCGTCAGATAGCAAAAGCGAGGAGATGTCTCCTCGCTTTGTGTTCATTCAGTATAGCGTGCTTACCATTTCTTATTCAGAACGCGGTCGATGCTGTATGCGCCCGGGCCAGTGACGGCCAGCAGCAGGAAGCCACCCGCGATGGTCAGGTTTTTCATGAACATCAGAGAGTTCACGCCTTCCGCAAAGTTGCTGTGGAAGATGAACGCCGTCAGCACGGTGAAGCCTGCAGTAAACAGCGCGGTGGTGCGGGTCAGGAAGCCGAACAGGACTGCCAGGCCGCCGCCGAACTCAAGAAGAATGGTCAGTGGCAACAGGAACCCCGGAACGCCCATGGCTTCCATATACTGCTGGGTACCCGCATAACCAGTGATTTTTCCCCAACCTGCCACGATGAACAGAATTGGCATCAGAATACGCGCTACCAGTACACCAACATCTTCTAATTTTTTCATTTTACTCTCCAGGAAACCACATCAGCGGCTGAACGTTATTTGTCTGCAATTCCGGGTAGATACCGCGTCGTTGCTGTCGATGGAGAGCATCATAAACGGGGCGGGTGGCAATTGTTAGCAAGGAAAACTGTCAATCTTTTTCAAAGATATTGAGTAAGGGAGGGGAGAGAATTTTGCCGGGTGGCGCTGCGCTTACCCGGCCTACGAGTGCAAGTAGGCCGGGTAAGGCGTAGCCGCCACCCGGCGAGAAGGCTAGCGTAATTGCTGCTGCCGCAACGTTGCTTTCACCAGACGCCAGGCGCTCCAGGCACCAAATCCACGACGCGCCCAGCGGATCAGCATGTTCGGATGACGAACGGACCAGATAGCCATCACGCTGCTGCCGACCAGCGCCCATGAACGCAGGCTCAGGACGGTATTCCAGCCCCGGTCAAACCGTCGCGTCGCGTCAATCCAGTCGCGACGGCTGGCAGACAGGTCCAGCCGTTGCTGCTGGATCTGGCTTAGCAGGTACGCTTTTCGCTTTTGACGTTCGGCTTTACCGCTCACGGCTAGTCATCCTCCAGCAGGGCGCGATCGTTCGCCAGCTCCTGACGCGTATGGCGCAGGAATGTGGACTTGCGCGCTTTACGCAGCGTCCAGATACCGCCGATCAACGCGGCGACCAGCAGAACGACGGTGGTGGCAATCATCGCGTTAAGACGATACTGCGGGTCAATGGCCCAGATGATTAACACCATCAGGCTCATCAGGCCAAACGCGGCGAAGAGCATGGTCAGCCCGAGCATCAGCAGCATCTGGAAGAGGTTCGCTTTCTCCTCTTCCAGCTCGACCACTGCCAGCCGGACGCGCGTTTCGGCAATCCCGACCAGCGTCGTTAAAATACGCTGGCCGATGCCGAGGACGTTGTTAGCAGGCCCTTGTGCGTGACGAGGATCTTCCATATCAACGACGCGTCAGCAGGACACCCAGTACCACACCCACTGCGGCACCAATCCCTACACCCGTCCATGGATTATCACGCACATATTCGTCCGCGCGGGCAGCCGCTTCACGGGTTTGTTTCGCCAGTGCATCACCGGTTTCACCCAGGCGATAACGGCTCTCCTTCAGCGCTTGCTCCGCCTTGCTGCGCAGCTTGCTGACCTCTTCTTTTGACTTGTCAGCAGAGGAGTTCAGCACCTCTTCAAGGGTATCGGCCAGGGATTTCAGTTCAGCGCGCAGATGTTCAGACGTCGTATCTTTTGACATGATTCTCTCTCCTGTTGAGATTTCCGTTAACTCAATAATCGCGAGCTTCCAGCGCTTTCAGGTCGTCCTGCGCTTCTTTCAACTTCTTCTCGCGCTTAGCAATTTTTTCCGCATCCCCTTTCTCTTTCGCTTCCTGCAGGTCGCGACGGCGCTCGGCTATCTCGTCCTTCTGTTCAGCGATTTTCTTCTGGTGGTCGGCACGAAGCTTGCTGTCTGAACAGTTCGCTTTCACTTCGCTCAGCGCTTTTTTAAGTCCATCAACACGGTGCTGATTGTTATGCTTTTCGGCATAACCGATCTCACGCTGAATATCCTGTTCTTTCTCCTGACAGAGAGAGTTTGCGAAGGATGCTGTGCTTAAAGAAAAAAGGGCCAAAGCCAGAGTCATGCGGAATTTCATTATCGAAACCTTCCATTGTGTTGCGGCTTGAGCCGCTATCCAAAGTTATGCGGAGTACATCGAGGGGTGCTCCGCGTACTTAAGCATAGTAAGTAAACGGGGGATTCACCAAAGTGAGTGAAAAGATTCGGAATCCTGGAAGTTATCCAAACCGATGCGACGTATCGCGAATCAATGAGAGCCAGGCTGCAGGCTGGCTGTCATCTTCCTGCTGAGCAATGATATACCCGTGCGGCAGCGTACGATCGAGAACCACTTTCGCGGCGGCACTTTGCGCACGGGAATCAAACTTGATCAGTAAAACATCGTCCTGCGGGGTGATGCTCTTAAAGCGGATCCCGTTCGCATCCAGATGATGCCAGACAGAAAAACCGTCAGGCACGCTGGCACCCTGGTTTACCGGGCGGATGGCCAGCGTCGATTCCTGATGCGAAAGCGCGCTCCAGGCCAGCAGCAGGGCGCTGAGCACCACCAGCGTAATCATGGCAAAGGCAAAACGGCGCAGAGCGAGCGGTGAGATAACCATCGTCAGCCTCTGGCTCCGTATTTCTTTTTCCACAGGACGACCAGGGAGCCGATCAGGCCGAAGACCAACAGAACCACAGGCAGCAGCATCAGGCAGGACATCAGCTGGTCTTCATATTTCATAAAGACCGGCGTTTTACCCAATGCATAGCCCAGCGTCGTCAGAATAAGCACCCATAACAGACCGCTCATCCAGTTGAAGAACTGGAAGCGCGTGCTGCTCAATCCCGACAGCCCGGCAATGGTGGGCAACAGGGTGCGAACAAAGGCAATAAAGCGGCCAATCAGCAGCGCGGAAAGCCCGTGCTTATGGAAAAGGTGGTGCGCCCGCTGATGATAATGTGCAGGCAGGTGCGAGAGCCAGTTCTGGACAATTCGGGTATTGCCCAGCCATCTTCCCTGGATATAGCTCACCCAGCAGCCGAGGCTGGCCGCGACGGTCAGTAATAAAATGGTGTGTGGAAACGCCATCGCCCCTTTGGCACACAGCACGCCGACAAGCACCAGCAAACTATCACCGGGCAGGAAGGCAGCAGGCAGCAAACCGTTCTCAAGGAACAGGATCATAAACAAGACGAAATAGAGCATGCCAATCATGGAAGGGTTGGCCAGCGTTTCAAAATCCTGCGCCCAGAGGGCATGCAGTAGTTGGGTCAAAAGTTCCATTCAGTGTTCCTGGAAATCGGTTAACGTCACGCCTGTTATCCGGGACAAACAGCACGGCGACATTGTTGTGATTTCATTATGGTCGCTCGCGGACACATTGCGGTGTGGCCAACACTGTTCCCTGTTAATTGGCTGGTTAGCAAGCACTAACTTACAAAATAAGGAATTGAATCCAATTGTAACAAAGCCCAACGTTCTGCGTCACAGAATTTGCAGGGGTGAGTTGATTTTGGCGTAAGCCCAGGAAGTGAGCGAGGGGATTTACAAAGGCTGACACTATATATGTTTTGCTTACCCATTGAAGCCAAAAGGCGCAACGTAGCGCCTGCCAGCAGAAAGGTCATCTATTTTGCGGCACTGGATGCCGTATCGAGATGAACAACGGGATTATCGGCGAAAAGATAGCGGTCAGCGTTAAATTCGAAGTCATCGCTGGTTTCGTTGAACAGCATCTGCTTGGTGTTTTCTAGGTGCTGCCACATCGCCAGCTTAGCGGCATGCGGGTCTTTACGAATCAGCGCCTTAAGGATTTGATCGTGATCGTCACACCAGTTGTCGACGGTACGGGAATCGATATGGTCGTGCAGTTTTTTCCAGTACGGGTTGTGAACGCGCTGAGTCCACATTTTTTCTACGATTGCCGCCAGCGCCGTATTTTGGGTTGCCAGGGCGACCTGAACGTGGAACTGCAGATCCCACTCTGAATCGCGGAAACATTTTTCCTTACGGGCATTCTCCTGGATCTCCATCAACTTCATGATGTCCTGCTTGGTCACCTGCGTCGCCGCAAACTCGGCAATATTGCTTTCGATCAGCTGGCGAGCCTGGAGCAGCTCAAACGGGCCATAGCTGGCGAATTCCAGACTTTCGTCCGCGACGGGAGAGTGTTTCGGCAGATTAGAAATCACGTGAATGCCGGAGCCTTTGCGTACCTCAACGTAGCCTTCCACTTCCAGCATGATAATCGCTTCACGCACCACGGTGCGGCTCACACTTTTTTCATCCGCGATAAAGCGCTCGGCGGGAAGTTTATCACCGACAAGATAGACCCCTTGCTCGATGCGATCTTTCAGCTCGGCAGCAAGTTGTTGATATAAACGACGTGGTTCGGTGATTTCCATATGCGCTCCAGGCAGGGTACGGCAGATGATTTGTTATACCACTTTTGCGTGCCACTCTCCAGATTTTGCCATTAAAAAAGCCGCCCGGAGGCGGCTTCGGTGAAACGCATTTTCGCTAACTCTGCGTCGCCGGTTTCCCGAGGGACTCTTTCGCCAGCTCTTCTGCCGATTTGCTTTTCAGCACCGTCCAGATCACTACCGCACCCAGCAGGTCGAAAATAGCCAGCACGGCGAACAGCGGGCTGAAGCCGATGGTATCCGCCAGCGCGCCGACCACCAGCGCAAACATCGTACTCGCGGTCCAGGCGGCCATCCCGGTCAGGCCGTTGGCGGTGGCCACTTCGTTGCGGCCGAAGACGTCAGACGAGAGCGTAATCAGCGCGCCGGACAGGGACTGGTGCGCAAAGCCACCGATGCACAGCAGGGCAATGGCGACGTACGGGCTGGTGAACAGGCCGATCATACCCGGGCCAATCATCAGCAGCGCGCCCATGGTGACGACCATCTTACGGGAAACAATCAGGTTCACCCCAAACCAGCGCTGGAACAGCGGTGGCAGGTAGCCGCCCACGATACAGCCCAGGTCAGCGAACAGCATTGGCATCCAGGCGAACATCGCGATCTCTTTCAGGTTAAAGCCGTAGACTTTAAACATGAACAGGGGGATCCACGCGTTAAAGGTGCCCCAGGCCGGTTCAGCCAGGAAACGCGGCAGGGCGATACCCCAGAACTGACGGGTGCCCAGGATCTGCCAGACGGTCATTTTTTTGCCGTTGTTGGTCTGATGCTGTGCTTCCTGACCACCAATGATGTATTCGCGTTCTTCTTCGGAGAGCTTTTTCTGATCGCGCGGGTGTTTATAGAAAATCAGCCACGCCATTGCCCAGGCAAAGCTCAGCACGCCAGAGATGATGAACGCCATCTGCCAGCTGTGCATCACAATGGCCCACACCACCAGCGGCGGTGCAATCATTGCCCCGATGGACGAGCCCACGTTGAAGTAGCCGACCGCAATGGAGCGCTCTTTTGCCGGGAACCACTCGGAGCTGGCCTTCAGGCCTGCCGGGATCATCGCGGCTTCTGCCGCACCGACCGCACCACGCGCCAGCGCCAGCCCACCCCAGCTGCCTGCCAGCGCGGTGGCACCGCAGAACACCGCCCAGGCGATGGCGAAGAAGGCATAACCGATTTTGGTACCGAGAATGTCCAGCACATAGCCAGCAACAGGCTGCATGATGGTATACGCCGCGGAATAGGCAGCAATGATGTAGGAGTATTGCTGCGTGGAGATATGCAGCTCTTCCATCAACGTTGGCGCTGCAGCTGCCACGGTGTTACGCGTCAGGTAGCCCAGCACGGTGCCTAACGTCACCAGTGCGATCATATACCAACGTAACCCTTTAATTTTACGCATCTAAAACCTCATCGTTATGTTATGTCCGCGCCAGAGCACGGCAACCTCTCAACCGTTTCCGGGAGCAGTTGTGTAACGGGAGGGGCGTAGCCGGAAGCATGTCCCGGAACGGCCCGAACCTTGCCATAAGTAAGCGTGCATAAGTCGGTATCCGTACCGTTAAACCCGATGCCTCTCACACCGGTAATGCATTCCGTCGGCTTAGCGTTTGCGACGGCGAAAAGATAACTTGTCATACAACTTTAAAAGGTGAGTGACATCACAAATGTATGATTCTTTGTAGGGACATTAATCGCTGCGCGCAAAGCCAGTAATGGCGCGGCCTGTAGAAGGGTTTACGCCATTGAGGGTAATTTATTTGTTGGTGTTTATTGATCTCACTCACGAAAAAAGCTTCGGTGGGTGGAAATTGGTGTGATAACTTTGCAGCATATGAACATACGCTTTCTGACGCTCCCGTAATGAGGAAGACGATAATGACGCCGTTTATGACCGAAGATTTTCTGTTGGATACCGAATTTGCTCGCCGCCTGTATCACGACTACGCAAAAGACCAGCCGATTTTCGACTACCACTGCCATTTACCGCCGCAGCAGGTTGCCGAAAATTACCGTTTCAAAAACCTGTATGACATCTGGCTGAAGGGTGACCACTACAAATGGCGTGCCATGCGCACCAACGGCGTCGCTGAGCGCCTGTGCACCGGCGATGCGACCGACCGTGAGAAGTTTGACGCCTGGGCGGCGACCGTTCCGCACACCATCGGCAACCCGCTCTACCACTGGACGCATCTTGAGCTCCGCCGTCCGTTTGGCATCACCGGCAAACTGCTCTCCCCAACGACCGCCGATGAAATCTGGGATCGCTGCAATGCGCTGCTGGCGCAGGATAACTTCTCCGCGCGCGGCATCATGAAGCAGATGAACGTGAAGATGGTGGGCACCACCGACGATCCGATTGACTCCCTGGAGCATCATGCCGTCGTCGCCAAAGACACTTCTTTTGATATCAAAGTGCTGCCAAGCTGGCGCCCGGACAAAGCCTTCAACATTGAGCAGGCCACGTTTAACGACTACATGGCGAAGCTGGCGGAAGTGTCCGATACCGACATTCGCCGTTTCGCCGATCTGCAAACCGCGCTGACCAAACGTCTGGATCACTTCGCGGCGCACGGCTGTAAAGTCTCTGACCACGCGCTGGACGTCGTGCTGTTCGCGGAATCAAACGAGGCCGAGCTGGACAGCATTCTGGCGCGTCGCCTGTCCGGTGAATCGCTTAGCGAACACGAAGTGGCGCAGTTCAAAACGGCGGTGCTGGTGTTCCTCGGCGCGGAATACGCGCGTCGCGGCTGGGTACAGCAGTACCACATCGGCGCGCTGCGCAATAATAACCAGCGCCAGTTCAAACTGATCGGCGCGGACGTGGGCTTTGACTCCATCAACGACCGTCCGCTGGCGGAAGAGCTGTCCAAACTGCTGAGCAAACAGAACGAACAAAACCTGCTGCCAAAAACCATCCTGTACTGCCTGAACCCGCGCGATAACGAAGTGCTGGGCACCATGGTCGGCAACTTCCAGGGCGAAGGGATGCCGGGCAAGATGCAGTTTGGTTCCGGCTGGTGGTTCAACGACCAGAAAGACGGCATGGAGCGTCAGATGACGCAGCTGGCGCAGCTTGGCCTGCTGAGCCGCTTTGTCGGCATGCTAACCGATAGCCGCAGCTTCCTCTCTTACACTCGCCACGAATACTTCCGCCGCATTCTGTGCCAGATGATTGGCCGCTGGGTGCACGCGGGCGAAGCGCCGGCGGATATCCAGCTGCTGGGCGACATGGTGAGAAACATCTGCTTTAACAATGCGCGTGACTACTTCGCCATTGAACTGAACTAAGGCCGTTTGAGGTTGATATGCAATACATCAAAATCCATTCGCTGGATAACGTGGCCGTCGCGCTGACGGATCTCGCTGAAGGCGACGTGGTGACCGTTGATAACCAGAGCGTCACCCTGCGTCAGGCGATTGCTCGCGGACACAAGTTTGCCGTGAAGCCTCTCGCTAAAGGGGACAACGTCATTAAGTACGGTCTTCCGATTGGGCATGCGCTGGCGGATATCGTGCCGGGTGAACATATTCATTCCCATAATACCCGCACCAATCTGAGCGATCTGGACGAGTACAGCTATCAACCTGATTTACCTGCGGCACAAGAGCAGGCGGCGGATCGTGACGTGCAGATCTACCGCCGCGCCAATGGCGACGTGGGGATCCGCAACGAGCTGTGGATCCTCCCGACCGTCGGCTGCGTGAACGGGATTGCGCGTCAGATCCAGACGCGCTTCCTGAAAGAGACTCACGATGCCGAAGGCACCGACGGGGTACATCTGTTTAGCCACACCTACGGCTGCTCCCAGCTGGGTGATGACCACATTAATACCCGCACCATGCTGCAAAACATGGTGCGTCACCCGAACGCGGGCGCGGTGCTGGTGATTGGCCTGGGCTGCGAGAACAACCAGGTGGACGCCTTCCGCGAAACGCTGGGGGAATTCGACCCTGAGCGCGTGCATTTTATGGTGTGCCAGCACCAGGACGACGAAGTGGAAGCGGGCGTTGAGCAGCTGCACCAGCTGTATAACGTGATGCGCCACGACAAGCGCGAGCCGGGCAAGCTGAGCGAGCTGAAGTTTGGTCTGGAGTGCGGCGGGTCTGACGGCCTGTCCGGTATCACCGCCAACCCGATGCTGGGTCGCTTCTCGGACTATATGATTGCTAACGGCGGCACGACGGTGCTGACCGAAGTGCCGGAAATGTTCGGCGCGGAACGTATTCTGATGAGCCACTGCCGCGACGAGGAGACGTTTGAGAAAACCGTCACCATGGTGAACGACTTCAAACAGTACTTCATTGCCCACAATCAGCCCATTTATGAAAACCCGTCTCCGGGTAACAAAGCGGGCGGGATCACCACGCTGGAAGAGAAATCCCTCGGCTGCACCCAGAAAGCGGGCGCGAGCCAGGTGGTTGACGTTCTGCGCTACGGCGAGCGCTTGAAAACGCACGGTCTGAACCTGCTGAGCGCACCGGGCAACGATGCTGTCGCCACCAGCGCGCTGGCGGGAGCCGGCTGCCATATGGTGCTGTTCAGCACCGGGCGCGGCACGCCGTACGGCGGTTTTGTGCCGACGGTGAAAATCGCCACCAACAGCGAGCTGGCGGCGAAGAAAAAACACTGGATAGACTTTGATGCCGGGCAGCTTATCCACGGCAAAGCGATGCCGCAGCTGCTGACGGAGTTCGTGGACGCTATCGTGGAAATTGCTAACGGCAAGCAGACCTGCAACGAGAAGAACGATTTCCGCGAGCTGGCGATCTTTAAGAGTGGTGTGACGCTTTAATCGGTGCGGCCTGATGCCCTCACCCTGGCCCTCTCCCACGGGGAGAGGGTACAAACACTAAAAACGGCAACCTCAGGGTTGCCGTTTTGCTGTTAACCTCGTAGGGCGTTCTTCGCTAAACGCGCGTCTTCCGCCTGGCACACGGCGGCGGTGAACATCACGTCGGTGGAGGAGTTAATCGCCGTCTCGCAGGAGTCCTGCAATACGCCGATGATAAAGCCCACCGCAACCACCTGCATGGCGATCTCGTTCGGGATGCCGAACATATTACATGCCAGCGGGATCAGCAGCAGGGAACCGCCCGCCACGCCGGATGCGCCGCAGGCACACAGCGAGGCTACCACGCTCAGCAGCAGCGCGGTTGGCAGATCCACCGGAATACCCAGCGTATGCACCGCGGCCAGCGTAAGCACCGTAATGGTGATGGCCGCTCCCGCCATATTGACGGTCGCACCCAGCGGAATGGATACGGAGTAGGTATCGCGGTCCAGGTTCAGCTTCTCACACAGGGACATGTTGACCGGAATGTTTGCCGCCGAGCTGCGGGTGAAGAAGGCTGTCACTCCGCTTTCGCGCAGGCACATCAGCACCAGCGGGTACGGGTTCCGACGGGTCTGCAGAAACACCAGCAGCGGATTAATCACCAGTGCCACGACGGCCATACAGCCAATCAGCACCAGCAGCAGCTGCGCATAGCCCCACAGCGCGCCGAAACCGGTGGTAGCCAGCGTGGATGCCACGAGGCCAAAAATACCAATCGGCGCAAAGCGGATGACCACCGTCACGATAAAGGTTACGGCGTGAGAAAGATCGTTAACCAGGTTTTTGGTCGTGTCGTTGCTGTGGCGCAGAGCGAAGCCCAGACCGACGGCCCATACCAGAATCCCGATGTAGTTCGCGTTAATCAGCGCATGGATCGGGTTGGCGACAATGCTCATCAGCAGGCCGTGCATCACCTCAACAATACCCGCGGGCGGCGTAATGTCGGTCGCGCCGGTGGTCAGTTGCAGCGTGGACGGGAAGATAAAGCTCACGACAACCGCCGTCAGCGCGGCCGAGAACGTCCCCAGCAGATACATCCACAGAATCGGGCGAATATTGGTTTTCTGCCCCTGCTGGTGGTTGGCGATTGAGGCCATCACCAGCGTCAAAACCAGAACCGGCGCGACCGCTTTCAGTGCGCCGACGAACAGTGTGCCGAGCAGGCCAGTGGCCTCGGCGGCAGGTTTTGAGATCAGTGCCAGCGCGACGCCGAGCACAAGGCCAACCAGTATTTGCTTAACAAGGCTGCCGCGCGAGAGGCGCGCAAACAGACCAGACGAGGATGTAGTCATAGGTGTTCCTTAAGTGAAATTGCGTTCCATCCCGGATGTGCTCTTAGTCACATTTATGTCCGGATGTAAGTAAATGTTTGCCTGGTCGAGTATAGGGAAAGTGGCTTGGGAGGGAAGCGTAAAATGCTGGATTTTACGTGGTGCGTCATGTTTTTTAACTACTGCGTTACAAATGTGTGTTCACCCTCTCCCTGTGGGAGAGGGCCGGGGTGAGGGCATCACCCCGCACCGAACGTTTTACTCCACCTGCTGCTTCTTATCGTGCTGGCGGTTAACCCAGGTATTGATAATCAGCGTCACGATCAGAATGCCAAACACCACGCCGAGCGAAATGGCGATCGGGATATGGTAGAAATCGACGATCAGCATCTTGATACCGATAAACACCAGGATTACCGACAGGCCGTACTTCAGCATCGAGAAGCGCTCCGCCGCGCCTGCCAGCAGGAAGTACATCGCACGCAGGCCGAGGATGGCGAACAGGTTTGAGGTCAGGACGATGAACGGGTCGGTGGTGACCGCAAAAATGGCCGGAATGCTGTCCACGGCGAAAATCACGTCGCTCAGCTCAACCAGAATCAGCACCAGCAGCAGCGGGGTGGCAAACAGCAGGCCATTCTTGCGCACGAAGAAGTGCTCGCTCTCAATCTTGTCGGTCATGCGCAGGTGTCCACGGATCCACTTCACCAGCGGGCGATCGCCAATCGCAGAGCCGTCCTCTTTCGCCAGCGCCATTTTGACCCCGGTGAACAGCAGGAACGCGCCGAAGACGTACAGCAGCCATTCGAACTGGGTAATCAACCAGCTGCCAGCGAAGATCATTATGGTACGCAGGATAATCGCCCCCAGCACGCCGTAGACCAGCACGCGGCGCTGCAGGGCCGCAGGCACGGCGAAATAGCTGAACAGCATCAGCCAGACGAAGACGTTATCGACCGCCAGGGCTTTTTCAATCAGATAGCCAGTGAGGAAGGCGAGGGCCTGAGGATCGGCAACCGCGCGGCCTTCGGTCGAGGCCAGATACCACCAGAAGGCGGCACAGAACAGCAGGGAGAGGGTGACCCACACCAGAGACCAGGCCGCAGCCTGTTTGATGCTCATGCCGTGTGCGCCGCGACGCCCCTGCAAAAAGAGGTCGATCGCCAGCATGATGAGCACGACAACCGCGAATCCGCCCCACAACATTGGAGTGCCGACAGAATGCATACTATTTTCCTTACACATAAAAAACAAAAACGGCCATGGTCAGAAGACGATAGCCGTTAGCTTTTTATGCATAGACCTCGCCTTCCGGCAAGGTCTCACTTACAACCACGAGGGTTGCCCGGCGACCGGATGCGGTATTGCACGCATCGTAATGACGATCCACCGGCGAAGAAGTTACTCCCCTTTGCAGGTAACAAAATATGTCAGACCATCGGTTTCGTCAATGGTCTGCACCGTTTCATTACACAGCTTTACGCGATCGCTTCCGCGCTGATGCCGTCTGCCGGGAACACCACGCCGGTCTGGCGGCGGATCTCCGTTTGCAGCTTCGCCGTGGTGCGGCTCACCGCCAGGCCAGGGTGATTCACTTCGTTGTCTTCCACCAGACGGGCGAAGACCTCTGCCTCATAGAGCATAGTGTTAATATGCTGAGGCTGCGTCAGCTCCTGCGCTTTGCCGCCGCGCGGCACAAAGCTCACTTTCTGACACTCGGAGATCTTCTCGATAACCAGCGAGCCCGCCTCGCCCTGAATTTCGCTCGGCAGCACGGAATCGCTCACCTTGGAGTGCTGTAGCGTGACGCTGAAATCACCGTAGTCCAGCACCGCTAAACCGTGCGCATCCACGCCGCTCTCCAGCAGGCTGGCGGTAGCCGTCACGCCGTGCGGCTCGCCCCACAGGGCCACGGCAGAGGCCAGACAGTAGAAGCCGATATCCATAATCGAACCATTAGAGAAGGCCGGGTTAAAGGTATTCGGGTTCTCGCCGTCCAGATAGCGCTGGTAGCGCGACGAGTACTGGCAGTAGTTGATAAAGGCTTTACGCACTTTGCCAATTTTCGGCAGCGACTGCTGCAGCAGCAGGAAGTTCGGCAGGCTGGCGGTTTTGAAGGCTTCGAACAGCACCACCTGGTTTTCGCGGGCAAGCGCAATGGCGGCTTCGACTTCATCGATGTTCGACGCCAGCGGCTTCTCGCAAATCACATGCTTTTTATGGCTGAGGAACAGCTTCGTTTGCGGGAAGTGCAGGGAGTTCGGGCTGGCAATATAGACCGCGTCAATGGCGTCACTTTGCGCCATCTCATCAAGCGAGGTGAAGAGATGCTCGACGAGGTAGTCGTTGGCAAAACTCTGCGCCTGCTCAAGGCTGCGGGAATAGACTGCGGTAAGTTTCAGTTTGCCGGTTTCGTGGGCGGCGTCGACGAACTGGCGCGTGATCCAGTTCGTTCCAATGACTGCGAAACGTATCATAAACGTTTACGTACTCCGTAGCGGGGAACCTTTAGCCACTGTAGCACGTCATCATGACAATTCGCGTGCGCTATTCCGCATTACCTTTTAACGATAAATGCGTAAGCCACAGACGGGTATCAAACTCCAGCTGGTGGTACTGCGGCTCCATGTGGCAGCACAGGGAATAGAACGCTTTGTCGTGCTCTTTCTCTTTCAGGTGTGCCAGCTCATGGACGACGATCATCCGCAGAAAGGCTTCCGGCGCGTTGCGGAAAACCGTCGCGACGCGGATTTCGGCCTTCGCCTTCAGCTTACCGCCCTGCACGCGAGAGACGGCGGTGTGCAGGCCGAGCGCGTTTTTCAGCACGTGGATCTTGTTGTCGTACATCACCTTGTTGATCGGCGGGGCGCTCTTCAGATACCGGTTTTTGAGATCCTGCGTATACTGCCAGAGGGCCTTATCGGTCGCGAAATCGTGGGTGCCGGGGTAGCGTTTTTCCAGCACCGCGCCCAGCTTCTGCTCGGCAATCAGGCTGTGAACCTGAGTCAGTAAATGCTCCGGATAGCCCTGGAGATAAGTAAGTTGGTTCATCAAAAGCCCAAATTAATGCGAAAACGGGTATACTCACGCACCCTTTTCAGGGATACGCCAAATTTTACCATTCAGGAGGGCCGATGAGCCACTTAGACAACGGTTTCCGTTCACTCAACCTTAAACGTTTCCCGGAAACGGACGACGTTAACCCGCTTCAGGCGTGGGAAGCAGCGGATGAATATCTGCTGCAGCAGTTGGATGACACTGAAATCCGCGGCCCGGTTTTGATCCTGAATGACGCGTTTGGCGCGCTGGGATGCGCCCTGGCGGAGCACACGCCATACAGCATCGGCGATTCCTACCTGAGCGAGCTGGCGACGCGTGAAAACCTGCGCCATAACGACATCGAAGAGTCCAGCGTGAAGTTTCTCGACAGCACCTCGGACTACCCGCAGGCGCCCGGCGTGGTGCTGATCAAAGTGCCAAAAACCATGGCGCTGCTGGAGCAGCAGCTGCGCGCGCTGCGTAAGGTCGTGACGCCGGATACGCGCATCATCGCGGGTGCCAAAGCGCGCGATATTCATACTTCGACGCTGGAGCTGTTCGAGAAAGTCCTCGGCCCGACCACCACCACGCTGGCCTGGAAAAAAGCGCGCCTGATCAACTGCACCTTCAGCGCACCGGAGCTGGCCGACGCGCCAGAAACGCTGAGCTGGAAGCTGGAAGGGACTGACTGGACCATCCATAACCACGCGAACGTCTTCTCCCGCACCGGTCTGGATATCGGCGCGCGCTTCTTTATGGAACATCTGCCGGAAAATCTGGAAGGTGAGATTGTCGACCTGGGCTGCGGCAACGGTGTGATCGGCCTGACGCTGCTGGCGAAGAACCCGGAAGCCAGCGTGGTGTTCAGCGACGAGTCGCCGATGGCGGTGGCCTCCAGCCGTCTGAACGTGGAAACCAACATGCCGGACGCGCTGGACCGCTGCGAGTTTATGATCAACAACGCGCTGTCTGGCGTAGAGCCGTTCCGCTTCAACGCCGTGTTCTGTAACCCGCCGTTCCACCAGAAGCACGCCCTGACGGATAACGTTGCGTGGGAAATGTTTCACCACGCGCGCCGTTGCCTGAAAATCAACGGCGAGCTGTACATCGTGGCGAACCGCCACCTGGACTACTTCCACAAGCTGAAGAAGATTTTCGGCAACTGCGTCACCATTGCGACGAACAATAAGTTTGTGGTGCTGAAGTCGGTGAAGCTGGGACGTCGTCGGTAAGATTGGGTATGTGCGGCCTGATGCCCTCACCCCGACCCTCTCCCACAGGGAGAGGGTGCAAACACTAAAAACGGCAACCCGGTTGCCGTTTTGCTTTTACCCCCCCACCGGGCGATGCCGTTAAATACTCAGCGCCAGTTTTGTCCCCTGCGCAATCGCGCGCCGCGCGTCCAGCTCCATCGCCACGTCGCACCCGCCAATCAGATGCACCGTTTTACCGGCTTCGCGCAGCGGATCCGCCAGATCGCGCTTTGGCTCCTGCCCGGCACATAAAATGACATGATCCACGCGCAGCAGCTGCGGTTCGCCGCCGATCGTGACGTGCAGACCCTCGTCGTCGATCTTCTCGTAGCTCACCGCTGGGATCATCTTCACCCCGCGCGAGAGCAGGGTGGCGCGGTGGATCCAGCCCGTGGTTTTACCCAGCCCTTCGCCCGGCTTGCTGGCTTTACGCTGCAGCATCACGATCTGGCGCGGACTTTTCGGCAGCTGCGGCCCTTCCGGGCGCAGGCCGCCGGACTGGCTGAGGCTGGTATCAATGCCCCATTCCACGCAAAACTCGGCAATGTTCTGGCTGGTGGCTTCGCCCGGCTGGCTTAAATACATGGCGGTATCAAAGCCGATCCCGCCGCAGCCGATAATCGCCACCTTCTCGCCAACCGGCGTTTTGTCTCGCAATACATCCAGATAGCTCAACACCTTCGGATGATCGATACCCTCGATCGCAGGTGTGCGCGGTACGATCCCGCTCGCCAGGATCACCTCATCGAAATCAGTCAGATCCGCCGCGCGGACAAACTGGTTAAGCCGCAGCTCGACGCCCGTCAGCTCGATCATCCGGCGGTAGTAGCGCAGCGTTTCGTAGAACTCCTCTTTGCCGGGGATCTGTTTGGCGATATTAAACTGCCCGCCAATCTCCCCCAGCGCATCAAACAGCGTTACGCTGTGCCCGCGCGAGGCGGCATTGACCGCAAACGCCAGGCCCGCAGGCCCTGCGCCGACAACCGCCAGGCGTTTTTTCGCTGTCGCCGGGATCACCGGCATTTTGGTTTCGTGGCAGGCGCGCGGGTTAACCAGGCATGAGGTGACCTTACCGACGAAGATCTGATCCAGGCAGGCCTGGTTACAGCCGATGCAGGTGTTGATCTCATCCGCACGGCCGCTTTGCGCTTTGGAGAGCAGCTCGGCATCGGCAAGGAACGGCCGCGCCATTGAGACCATGTCGGCGTCGCCGCGTGAAATCACATCGTCCGCCACCTGCGGATCGTTAATGCGGTTGGTGGTGACCAGCGGAACAGACACTTTCCCTTTCAGCCTGCGCGTCACCCAGCTGAACGCCGCGCGCGGCACCGGCGTGGCGATGGTCGGGATGCGCGCCTCGTGCCAGCCGATGCCGGTGTTGATAATGGTGGCACCTGCGGCTTCAATCGCCTGCGCCAGCTGCACGGTTTCATCGAACGTCCCGCCGCCCTCCACCAGGTCGAGCATCGACAGGCGGAAGACGATAATAAAATCAGCCCCTGCACGTTCGCGCACCGCGCGCACCACCTCCACGGCAAAGCGCATCCGGCGGGCATAGTCGCCGCCCCATTCGTCTTCACGGTGGTTGGTGCGGGCGGCGAGAAACTCGTTGATCAGGTAGCCTTCTGAGCCCATCACCTCAACGCCGTCGTAGCCCGCCTCGCGCGCAAGCGCCGCGCAGCGGGCGAAGTCGTCAATCAGCGCCAGGATCTCGTCGTGGGTGAGGGCGTGAGGTTTAAAACGGTTAATCGGCGCCTGAAGAGCCGACGGCGCGACCAGATTCGGCTGATAGCTGTAGCGTCCGGTGTGCAGAATTTGCAGGGCGATTTTGCCGCCCTCGCGGTGTACCGCGTCGGTCACAATGCGGTGGTGCGGCAGCTGTGACGCATCGTTCAGGACCGCGCCGCCCTCCATGCCCACGCCGGAAGGGGCAGGTGCCACGCCGCCGGTGACGATCAGCGCCACCCCGTGGCGGGCGCGCTCGGCATAGAAAGCCGCCAGACGCTCGGCCCCGTCCGGGTGCTCCTCCAGCCCGGTGTGCATCGACCCCATCAACACGCGGTTTTTGAGTGTGGTGAACCCCAGATCGAGAGGGGCGAATAACGACGGGTAGCGGCTCATAGTCTCTTCCAGTGTAAAATTATTGTTATGTGGTCGGATGAGTTACTAATTTAGCCAGCGGCAGCAGAAAGGTAAAAGCGGGATCGAATGATTGTGATAGATCTCAAAGAACTTCCCCTCACCCTAACCCTCTCCCCGGAGGGGAGAGGGGACTGGCCGGTGCGGCCTTAAAGAATCAGCTCGATCTGGTTTTTTCCCTCTCCCCTATGGGGAGAGGGGCAGGGTGAGGGGTATGGGTTTTTACTAACCCCGGTGCCTGCCACATCGATGTCGTCAGCCCGCTGTCCACCAACCCAAGCTGGTCCGCATATACCGCCTGCCATTTCTGCATCATGCCGTCGTACAGCTCGCGATGTATCGGGTTTGGCGTGAATTCGCGGCTCCATTTCACCAGCCGCTCGCCCGTCGAGGCCATATCGGCAAACAGCCCTGCGCCAACGCCTGCCGCAATGGCGCAGCCCAGCGCCGTCGCCTCCTTCACTTCCGGCACGCGCACCGGCAGGCCGGTGACGTCGCTTAAGATCTGGCTCCACAGCGCGCCTTTCGAACCGCCACCGGCAAACACCAGGCTCTCAAACGTCACGCCGGAGAAGCGCGAAATCTGCGCCAGGTTGCAGGCCGAGACGATCGCCGCGTTCTCCTCCAGTGCGCGGAACAGCGTCGCTTTATTGCATTTTTCCGGGTCGATGGAGAGGTTAATAAACGACGGTGCGGCGTGGTACCACTGCTTAAAATGCATGGCGTCGGAGAAGATCGGCATCACCCCGTGTGAACCCGCCGGCACGCGGCTGGCCATCTCTTCCAGCAGGGAGTAGGTGTCCATCCCCATCCGCTCGGCAATCAGCTTTTCCTCCGCGCAGAAGGCGTCGCGGAACCAGCGCATGGTCAGCCCGGTAAAAAAGCTGATCGACTCCGCCTGCGCCATGCCGGGGATAACGTGCGGGTTGACGCGGATGTTCATCTCGGGGTCGGTGCGCACCTGCGGCAGGTTCACCACCTGCTGCCAGAAGGTGCCGCCCAGCACCGCCGTCTGCCCGGCGCGAACTACGCCCAGCCCCAGACAGCCCAGCTGTACGTCGCCGCCGCCCATGACGACCGGCGTGCCTTCGCGCAGGCCGCTTTGCTGCGCGGCCTCTTTGGTGATAGCGCCCAGCACGGTGCCGGTCTCTTTCACCGGGGAGAGAATATCGGCGCGCAGCCCGGCCATGTCGAGCAGCGCCGGACGCCAGTCGCGGGAGAAGAGATCCAGCATGCCGGTGGTGCCCGCGTTAGACGGGTCGACCGCCAGCTCGCCGGAGAGCTTCGCCGCCAGCCAGTCGCTGATCATGGTGATGGTCGCGGCCTTGCGGTAAATATCCGGGCGATGGTGTGCCAGCCACAGCAGGCGCGGCATGGCGCTCAGCGCCAGCGTCTGCCCGGAAACGTCATACACTTCGGATTCAAAACGGTAGTCGTGGATCTCTTTGAGTTCGGCCACCTCGCGGCTGGCGCGGGCGTCAACGTTGGCGCAGGCCCAGATGGCCTCGCCGTTGCGGTCATACAGCACTATCCCTTCGCGCATGGAGCAGCATGCAACGGACTGAATATCCGCCGCGCCCAGATTCGCGCGCGACAGCGCCTGATGAATGCACTGGCAGGCCAGCCGCCAGTTGGTGTCGAGGTCGAACTCCATCGACCCCGGCACGTTCTCTACGTTCAGGTGCTTCCACTCGGCCTGGCCGACGGCAATCTGGTTGCCCTGCAAATCGAAAATCACGGCGCGAACGCTGCCGGTCCCTGCATCTAACGCTAAAAGGTAACTCATGAGCTTGCCTCGCTGTTAGCGCAGGGCGGGCTCTCACTTGGCCAGAGCCAGCACCGCGCGGGCTGTCGTCTCCTCCGTCACCAGGCCATTGATACGGCGACCCTTCAGTGCGGCATAAATCGCATCGGCTTTCTCTTCCCCTCCGGCCACGCCAACGATGGTGGGCAGCTGCGCCAGCTCATCAAGCGAGACGCCGAGTAATTCTTTATGGATCTCCAGTTCCTCGACGCACTCCCCTTCGGCATTGAGGAAATAGCCGAGAATGTCGCCGACCGCGCCTTTGCGGGCGTACATCAGCTGTTCACCTTCGCTGATATAGCCGGATCGCAGTATCGTGGCGTCACGGCGCTGGTTCACCGACCCAATGCCGACCACCGCCACGTCGGCAGCGGTGGCGGCGAGGATTACGTCCCGCACGCTGGTTTCACGTTTTAAGATCCCGGCCACCTCGGCGGATGACACGCGAAGCGGGGCGGGGATCATGCTGACACTGCATGCCGCGTCCAGCTGGCCGATACCGGTCATATACGGCCCGACGCCGCCGGAGAGCGTCACCAGGCGGATCTGCTGCGAGCTGATAAAGCCGCTCAGGTGCTGCAGGCTGCTCATGGTGGTTTCACCAAACCCCACCGCCAGCAGCTGGCCGGGCTCCAGTACGCCCATCAGCGACTGCGCCGCGCCAATGCCGAGCCGCACGTTCATCGGCGGCGTATTCAGGGCGGGCATCACGCGCACCAGCTTCAGGCCAAAGCGCTGCTGTAGCTCGGTCTCCAGCGCCAGGCAGCCCTCGTAGCGGGAGTTGATCTGCACGCGGATCACCCCGGACTGACGGCCCTTCTCCAGCAGACGGGAGATTTTTAATCGCGGCAGCCCGAGCCGCTCGCCGATATCGTTCTGGGTCAGCCCGTCGTGGTAGTAGCACCAGGCCACGCGCGCCACCAGCTCCTCTTCCGCCAGTGCCAGCCCGGCAAACCGTCCTTCTTCCGCAGTGCGTTTATCGCTCATAGTTGAACTCTTATAAAAATTTAGATCATATGTTCGTGATGGCGCGAAGGGAAAGTGTGAGCCACGCGACAAAACGGATCATTTCGATCGTTTCTGGTTTATCTGAATCTCAATCGATAAAACTGTGATCCCTGCACGGTTGTAAATATAGTTCACCGTCTACGCTTTTGAACATTATTAAATCTAAAAATCATTTGTTCAATAGCGGAGCGATGATGACCTCACTTCTCGACGCGCGGAATATCAGCAAGCAGTTCTCAGGCGTGCCGGTTCTTAAAGGCATTGATTTCACGCTGCTTGCGGGCCAGGTGCACGCCCTGATGGGCGGAAACGGCGCGGGAAAATCGACGCTGATGAAAATCATCGCCGGGGTCGAAACGCCTGACAGCGGTGAACTTTCTGTCGAGGGGCAGTCATATGCGCGGCTGACGCCCGTTCAGGCGCACAGGCTTGGCATTTATCTCGTGCCGCAGGAGCCGCTGCTGTTCCCCAACCTGACGGTGCGGGAAAACATCCTGTTCCGTCTGCCGCGCGAGCGCGATCTTGAAAAGTGCCTGGCGGAGAAACTCCAGCAGCTGCAGTGCCAGCTTAACCTCGACGCCGCCGCCAGCACTCTGGAAGTGGCGGATCAGCAGATGTTGGAGATCCTGCGCGGATTAATGCGCAACGCCCGGATCCTGATCCTCGACGAACCTACGGCCTCCCTCACGCCGGGCGAAACCGAACGGCTGTTCCGCCAGATCCGCGCCCTGCAGACACTCGGCGTCGGGATTGTTTTTATCTCCCATAAGCTGCCGGAAATTCGCATGCTTTCAAGCCATGTCTCGGTGATGCGCGACGGCGCGGTGGTGCTGAGCGGCGAAACCGCGCAGTTTGACGATAGCGCCCTGATCGCCGCCATGACGCCGGTAAGCCGGGAGAAATCCCTCAGCGATACGCAAAAGCTGTGGCTGGCGCTGCCGGGAAACCGTCGCACCCAGCCGCAGGATTTCCCGGTGCTGCGCGTTGACGATCTTACCGGGGAAGGCTTTATCGATCTCAGCCTTGAGATCTACGCCGGCGAGATCGTCGGCCTGGCAGGGCTGGTGGGATCCGGGCGCACCGAGTTTGCGGAAACGCTCTACGGCCTGCGGCCCGTGCGCGGGGGCCGTGTCTGGCTGGAGAACCAGGAGATCACCGGCGATCCGGTAAGTTCACGCCTGGAAAAAGGGCTGGTCTACCTGCCGGAAGACAGGCAGGTGTCCGGCCTGTTCCTCGACGCGCCGATCCGCTGGAACACCGTGGCGCTGAACGAGCCGTCTCTCTGGCAGCAGCGCAAGCGGGAGTCGGCGGTGGTGGAGCGCTATCACCGGGCGCTGGGGATCAAGCTCAACCATGCGGATCAAACCGTGCGCACGCTCTCCGGCGGTAACCAGCAGAAGGTGCTGCTGGCGCGCTGCCTGGAGGCCAACCCTTTGCTGCTGATCGTCGATGAACCGACGCGCGGCGTGGACGTCTCGGCGCGCGCCGACATCTACCAGCTGATCAAAAGCGTGGCGGCGCAGAACGTGGCGGTGCTGATGATCTCAAGCGATCTCGATGAGTTTCCGGGCCTCGCGGACCGCGTGCTGGTGATGCATCAGGGCGTACTCAGCGGCGAGCTGCCGCGCCATGCCGTCAGCCTCGACAGAATGATGGCGCTGGCGTTCGGAGGGCAAGCATGAAGACCTTACTGAAAAACCGCGAGCTGAGCGCGTTTCTCGCCATTCTGGCGCTGTTCGCCGTGCTGGTGGCGCTCAATCCGTCCTACCTGAGTTTGCAGACGCTGGGGATGATCTTCGCCAGCTCGCAGATCCTGATCCTGCTGGCGATCGGCGCGGCGCTGGTGATGCTGACCCGCAATATCGACGTCTCCGTGGGTTCAACCGTCGGGCTCTCCGCCATCGCCGTCGGCGTGGCGCTGAACGGCGGCTACAGCCTGCCCGTTTCCATCCTCTTCGCGCTCACGGTTGGCGCGCTGGCCGGGTTATTCAACGGGTTTCTGGTGGTGGGGCTGCGCATCCCGGCGATTGTCGCCACCCTCGGCACGCTGGGGCTGTACCGTGGAGCGATGCTGCTCTGGACGGGCGGAAAGTGGATTGAAGGGCTGCCGCCGGGGTTGAAATCTCTCTCTGAGCCTGCGGCCATCGGCGTGTCGCCCCTTGGTATGGTGGTGTTGATTATCGTGGTCACCGGCGCGTGGACGCTGTCGCGCACCGCGTTCGGGCGTGATTTTTACGCGGTGGGGGATAACCTCGCTGCCGCGCGGCAGCTGGGCGTGGCGGTGAACCGCACCCGCATGATCGCCTTTACCCTCAACGGCGTGCTGGCGGCCTGCGCCGGGATCGTCTTTGCCGCGCAGATTGGTTTTGTGCCCAACCAGACCGGCAGCGGGCTGGAGATGAAGGCCATCGCCGCCTGCGTGCTCGGGGGGATTTCGCTGCTGGGCGGCACGGGCACGCTGGTTGGCGCGCTGCTCGGCGCCTTCTTCCTGACGCAAATCGACACCGTGCTGGTGCTGTTCAGGCTCCCGGCGTGGTGGAACGACTTTATCGCCGGGCTGGTGCTGCTGGGCGTGCTGGTGCTCGACGGGCGTCTGCGCCAGGCGCTGGCGCGCCATCAGCGGGCGCTGAAGTACGGTCGCTTCCAGCCGGGTAACAGAGGGGGGAAGCACGTCACCCCGTTTCCCAAACGCAAAAAAGAGGTGGCGTAAATGAGGCTTAACTGGGAAAGCGCGCTGCTCATTTTGCTGGTGCTGGAGATCCTGCTCTTCGGCGCCATCAACCCGCGCATGCTCGACATCAACATGCTGCTGTTCAGCACCAGCGACTTCATCTGCATCGGCATTGTGGCGCTGCCGCTGACGCTGGTGATCATCAGCGGCGGGATCGACATCTCCCTCGGCTCGACCATCGGCCTGTGCGCGATTGCGCTGGGGGTGATGATGCAGGCTGGGTGGCCGATGGCGGTCGCCGTTCCGCTGACGCTGCTGCTGGGACTGCTGTGCGGGCTGGTAAACGCGGCGCTGATCCACTACACCGGCATCAGCCCGCTGGTGATTACCCTCGGCACGCTCTACCTCTACGGCGGCGGCGCGCTGCTGCTCTCCGGCATGGCGGGGGCGACGGGCTATGAGGGCATCGGCGGCTTCCCGGACAGCTTTACCGCCTTCGCTAACCTCACGGTGTTGGGCCTGCCGATCCCTTTGGTCTTGTTCGCGGCTATCACCGTCTTCTTCTGGCTCATTACCCACCGCGGGCGCTTTGGGCGCCATCTGTTCCTGATTGGGCAAAATCCGCGCGCGGCACGCTATGCGGCGCTGTCGGTGAACGGCATGCCCTACGCGCTGTACGGCCTGGTGGGCGTAGCCTCCGCGGTTGCCGCGCTGGTGATGGTCTCCTATTTCGGCTCCGCGCGTTCGGATCTGGGGCGCGATTTACTGATGCCCGCGCTCACCGCCGCCGTGCTCGGCGGGGCCAATATCTACGGTGGTTCAGGTTCGGTTGTCGGTACAGCGCTGGCGGCGCTGTTGGTGGGGTATCTGCAGCAGGGTTTACAGATGGTCGGCATCCCCAACCAGGTGTCGAGCGCGCTGTCAGGGGCGCTGCTGGTTGTGGTGGTGATGGGACGTTCGCTGAGTCTGCACCGCGAGTGGGTGCGTTCTCTCTTTAGAAAACTATCCGGAGCGTAAGATGAAAACAAAACTGTTCGTCCTGGCAATGGCCCTCAGCTTCGCTTCGGCGCAGGCGGCGGACCGCATTGCCTTTATCCCGAAGCTGGTGGGCGTGGGCTTCTTCACCAGCGGCGGCAACGGCGCGAAAGAGGCGGGGAAAGACCTCGGTGTGGACGTCACCTACGACGGCCCGACCGAGCCGAGCGTCTCCGGCCAGGTGCAGCTGATCAATAACTTCGTCAACCAGGGCTATAACGCCATCATCGTCTCCGCCGTGTCGCCGGACGGCCTCTGCCCGGCGCTCAAGCGCGCGATGCAGCGCGGCGTCAAGGTTCTGACCTGGGACTCCGACACCAAACCGGAGTGCCGCAGCATCTATATCAACCAGGGAACGCCGGAACAGCTGGGCGGCCTGCTGGTGGAGATGGCGGGCAAGCAGGTCACCAAACCGAATGCCAAAGTGGCGTTCTTCTACTCCAGCCCCACCGTCACCGACCAGAACCAGTGGGTGAAAGAGGCGAAGGCCAAAATCGAGAAAGATCATCCCCAGTGGCAGGTCGTCACTACCCAGTTTGGCTATAACGACGCCACCAAATCGTTGCAAACCGCCGAAGGGATCTTAAAAGCGTATCCGGATCTGGATGCGATCATCGCCCCGGATGCCAACGCGCTGCCGGCCGCTGCGCAGGCGGCGGAAAACCTGAAGCGCGAAGGGGTGGCGATTGTCGGGTTCAGTACGCCGAACGTGATGCGTCCGTACGTTGAGCGCGGCACGGTAAAAGCTTTCGGCCTGTGGGATGTCGTACAACAGGGCAAAATTGCGGTCAATGTCGCCGATCGTTTGCTGAAAAAAGGCGATCTTAACGTCGGCGACAGCGTGGACGTAAAAAATATCGGGGCGCTGAAGGTCGAGCCGAACAGCGTGCAGGGTTACCAGTATGAGGCGAAGGGCAACGGCATCGTGCTGCTGCCGGAGCGGGTGGTGTTCACCAAAGAGAACATCAGCAAATACGATTTCTGACGGGGGAGCAAATGGCTGATTTAGACGATATCAAAGACGGTAAGGATTTTGGCATCGGCACGCCGCAGGTCAACGTGCCGTTCACGCTGAAGGGCTGCGGCTCGCTGGACTGGGGCATGCAGTCCCGCCTGGCACGCATCTTCAACCCTAAGAGCAACCGTACGGTGATGCTGGCCTTTGACCACGGCTACTTTCAGGGGCCGACCACCGGCCTTGAGCGTATCGATCTCTCCATCGCGCCGCTGTTTGGTGAAACCGACGTGCTGATGTGCACCCGCGGCATCCTCAGAAGCCAGGTGCCCGCCGCCACGAACAAACCGGTGGTGCTGCGCGCCTCCGGCGGTAATTCGATTCTGGGCGAGCTGTCGAACGAGTGCGTGGCGGTGGCGATGGAGGACGCGCTGCGCCTGAACGTCTGCGCCGTGGCGGCACAGGTCTATATCGGCAGCGAGTTTGAGCACCAGTCGATCAACAACATCATCAAGCTTGTCGATGCGGGCGCGCGCTACGGCATGCCGACGCTGGCGGTGACGGGGGTCGGTAAAGAGATGGCGCGTGACGCGCGCTATTTCTCGCTCGCCAGCCGCATCGCCGCCGAAATGGGGGCGCAGTTCGTCAAAACCTACTACGTGGATGAAGGCTTTGAAAAAGTGACCGCCAGCTGTCCGGTGCCGATTGTCATCGCCGGGGGCAAAAAGCTGCCGGAGCACGAGGCGCTGGAGATGTGCTGGCGTGCGATAGATCAGGGAGCATCCGGCGTGGACATGGGGCGCAACATCTTCCAGTCCAGCGCGCCGCTCGCCATGCTGAAGGCGGTGAAAAAAGTGGTTCACGAGAACTGGAACGCCCGCGATGCGTTCCAGTTCTGGCAGGAAGAGAAACAGGGAGAAGCAAAATGAACGTGACGCTGGTTGAAATCAACATTAAGCCCGAGCGGGTGGACGAGTTTGTGGAGGTATTCCGCGCCAACCACGAGGGGGCAATCAAGGAGCCGGGAAACCTGCGCTTTGACGTATTGCAGGACCCGAGGGTGAAAACCCGCTTCTTTATCTACGAAGCCTATAAAGACGAAGAGGCGGTGCTGGCGCATAAGCAAACACCGCACTATCTGGCGTGCGTGGATAAGCTTGAGGAATTGATGTCGGAGCCACGTAAGAAACGGAGTTTTGTGGGGTTGTTGCCGGAGTAACGGTACGGGTAAGAGGTTGTGTTGCTTTTGTAGGCCGGGTAGGCGTTAGCGCCACCCGGCATTGTTCAGGCCAGCACCAGATCCGCAAGTATCGCAGCAAGCGCTTCGCGCGGCTCACCCTGAATAGCCTGAAGCGGGAAGGGGAGCGCGGGTGTTTCCACTTTCCCCAGCATTTCTGCCGCTGCCGCTACCACCCGCAAGCTGCCGTATCGACGGAACAATTCCCACAGCGGCTCCAGCCGCTCGGATTGTGCCGCCTCTTTCGAACGGGCAATCGCCAGCGCTGTTTGCGGGAACAATCCGCCGAGCACCGAGTACCAGACGTCAAACCCGGCCTGCAGGGCGGAGGCCGCTCGCCAGTCGCCGGCGATACCCAGCGTGACGGTATCAGGAAGACGAGCCCGTACCTGCGACAGGTCCTCCGGCACGCGGCCAAGCTTTATGGAGCCTATATTCGGCAGGGCCGCGGCGGCAAATAACAATTCATCGCTAAATGAAAAACCGGTCGTGGCGGGATTATCATAAATGCACAGCGGTACGGAGATCTGGCGGGTTACCGTTTCATAGAGATTAAACACTTCGTCTTCCGTTAATCGCTGGTACGACACGGGCGCCAGCAGCAAGCCGGAGACACCTGCCGATTGCGCGTCGTCAGCCAGACGCAGAATATCGTCCAGCCGTAATGCGCCAATGCTGACGATGACCGGAATGTCATCAGCATGCGCCACCGCGCAGCGTGCGATCCGACCACGCTCTTCTACGGTCAGATAGGCATAACTTCCCGTTGAGCCGAGAATGCCCAGAGAATCCACGCCAGCGTCGACCACGGGGCGCAGAAGATTAATGAAGGACTGCTCGTCAAACGTCCCCTCTTTCAGGGGGGTTAACGGAAAAGCGCTTAATCCGTGAAACATCGTGTTGTCCTCTTACAGCGTCAGCATCTTAACCTGAGCCGTGGCCCCCGGCATCAGCCGCTGCAGGTTGTTGACCAGCTCTTCTCCCGCCTCTTCCAGTGCCGCAAGCGGCATCGACGGCAGGCTTTCAAGAATAAACCACATAAATTGCGCCTGGCTATCCAGACGGGTACGCACCCCCTGTCGCCAGTTCCAGCGGCGGCAGGTGACGCCGAGATTGTCGCGCCAGATAACTTCGCCTGGTTCCGGATGTTCCACCACTGGTTGCCCCTCTTTTAAAGTATCAAACGGCTCGCTGCCTTCGGCCAGCGTCAGACGCGGCGCACCCGAGTACGCCGCGAGATTTTCCCCACCCACCGGAATGGCATAGCGAATGCTCACCGCGTTATAGATATCCACCACCGGATCCAGCGACGGCAGCGAACCGTCTTTCAGTACCCGCTTGCGCAGGGCCGCGGCGGAACAGGGCGTGCGTTTCGGTTTCGCGCCGAAGGCTTTAAACACCTCATCCCAGTCTGAAAGGTGTGCATCAGCCCACGGCACATCATCATTCAACATCTGCTGGCAGGCCTGCGCCAGCGCGGCGGGCGCTACCTCCGGGTGGGTAATCGGCGCAGCTTCAACCAGAATGCTCAGCGCCCGAAAGCCTGGGGCAATCCCGGCAAGACGCGAATCTATTGACGGCGTAACGAGAGACATAAATAATCCTGTATTGACTGTTTTATACCATGGTAGTGACCAATGACTGATAAAGTCAATATAATGACTGATTCGGGTGCCGATGTTGCCCAGGTAAGCCTGGCCGTGGCGAACCGCATCCGCAACTGGCGTAAAGAGAAAAAGCTGTCGCTGGACGAGCTGTCCCGCCGCGCCAGCGTCAGCAAAGGGATGCTGGTGGAGATCGAAAAGGGCGCAGCCAATCCCAGCATCGCCATTTTGTGCAAGCTGGCCGCCGCGCTCGGCATCTCCGTGGCGGATATCGTCAACGTCTCCAGCGAGCCGCTGGTACACGTTATCGAAGAAGAGGCGATTCCGGTGCTGTGGCAGGGCGCGCTGGGTGGACGCGCCAGACTGCTGGCGGGTACCGCGGGACCTGACATGATTGAGTTATGGCAGTGGGAGATGCAGCCGGGAGAACGGTTTACCTCTCCGGGGCACCCGGCGGGAACCTTTGAGCTGCTGCACGTAAACGAGGGCGAGTTAACGCTGACGGTGGATGAGACGGTGACCCAGGTTAACGCTGGTGCGTCGGCGGTGGCGAAAACGGAAGTGTCGCACGGCTACGCCAATGAAAGCGATACCGTGCTTCGCTTCACCATGACGGTGGCGGAGTTTCACCGATAAAAAACTGCCGGGTAGCGTAACGCCACCCGGCGTTGATTACGCCTCTTCCACGCTCACCCGCAGCGCTGCCAGCGCTTTACGCGCCGCTTTCAGCACCTGCTCACACTGCTCAATCGTCAGCGTCAGCGGCGGTTCAATGCGGATGGTTTTCGAGTTGTTGAGCGTTCCGGCCACCAGCACCCGCTGGCGGAACATCTCGCTCGCGAAGCTGTAGCCGGTTTCGTTATCAACAAACTCAATCGCCATCAGCATCCCTTTCCCACGCGCGTCCTGCACCAGGTCCGGATACTCCCGGCCTAGCTGACGGAAGCCGTCCAGCAGCATGTCGCCTTTCTGCTCCGCCTGCGCGGGCAGGTTTTGCTCCAGCAGCACGTTAATGGTCGCCAGAGCGGCCGCACAGGCCAGCGGGTTACCGCCAAAGGTGGTGGTATGCAGGAACGGATTGTCGAACAGCACCGAGAAGACCTCCTCGGTGGCCACCGTCGCGCCAATCGGCATCACGCCGCCGCCGAGCGCCTTCGCCAGGCACAGGATGTCCGGCTGCACGTTCTCGTGCTCGCAGGCAAACATCTTGCCCGTGCGGCCCATCCCGGTCTGGACTTCGTCGAGGATCAGCAGGGCGCCAAACTCATCGCACAGCTGACGCACGGCGGGCAGATAGCCCTGCGGAGGGAGGATCACGCCGCCTTCGCCCTGAATCGGCTCCAGGATCACCGCCGCCACGTCATCGCCGGTCTTGCGGCATTCGCTCAGCGCGGTGCGCATGGCGTTGATGTCGCCAAACGGCACGTGGCGGAAGCCCGGCAGCAGCGGCATAAACGGTTTGCGGAAGGTGGATTTGGCGGTAGCAGACAGTGCGCCCAGGGATTTCCCGTGGAACGCGCCGCTGGTGGCGATAAAGGTGAATTTCCCGCGCGGCGACTGGTACGCTTTGGCGAGTTTAATCGCCGCTTCGACCGATTCCGTGCCGCTGTTGCTAAAGAAGCTGTACTTCAGTTTGCCGGGCGTTAAGGCCGCCAGCGTTTTCGCGAGCATGGCGCGAAGCGGGTCAAGCAGTTCCTGGCTATGGAGAGGTTGTTTCGCAAGTTGATTCTGTACGGCGGAAACCACAACTGGATTACGGTGCCCCACGTTGAAAATTCCAAAACCTCCCAGGCAATCGATAAACTCCTGTCCCTGGGTGTCGACAAGCGTGTTCAGACTTCCCGCTTGCCACTCTACGGCTCCGTAATCCCCGCCGGCGGTAACAGATTTGCGATACTCCAGAAACCCTGGATTGACGTGCTCTTTAAAGTAATCGATGACCTCTCGGTTAAGTTGTTTCATCTCCTCATGATCGAGCGTTCGCTTCTCAATGAGATTCAGTGCGTGCGCGGTACAGGCAAGAGCCGAGGCGCTGGAAGGTAACCTGTTCAAAATGTGCTCCCGGGGATCGCGTATCACATGATACTGAGTTAAGTATTGCAGGGATTACGCCACTTCAGATGACTTAACGAAAATCGGGATAAACGCCAGGTTAAAATAATGTTGCACAATATTTAATCATGCCGGAGCAACCGAAACGGGATTTAGCGGTACAGGAAAGAGAGGATAAATGAGGACGGAAACGCGCAGCTGCACTAAAGAGGTGCATTCGCTGCAACTTAAGTGGGCGTTAACGGGTCATGCTTTACAGGTAATTTCTTTACGAAAGTATTTGAAATCAATGAATTAAAAAATCGTACAAAAAGTATGGTTTAAGTCAAATCTGCGATCTCCATCAAGTTTAACAACTAAAGATAAATTGTTTACCGCCGAAAAAACATTGACCCACAAAATTAACATTCAAATAACCTGCAAGGGATGCCCACGATGTCCTCTCCAACCTATGTCACCCAGAATGAATATCCTCTGGACGATGACACCACCTTAATGTCTACCACAGACGTCCACAGCTATATCACACACGCCAACGACACCTTTGTGCAGGTGAGCGGCTACCAGCTCGATGAGCTGACGGGCCAGCCGCACAATATGGTACGCCATCCCGATATGCCAAAAGCCGCGTTTGCCGATATGTGGTACACGCTGCAGCAGGGCGAGCCGTGGAGCGGGATTGTTAAAAACCGGCGCAAAAACGGCGACCACTACTGGGTGCGTGCGAATGCGGTACCGATGGTGCGCCGCGGGCAGGTGACGGGCTATATGTCCATTCGCACCAAAGCCACAGCGGAAGAGATTGCCACCGTGGAGCCGCTCTACCGGGCGCTGAACGACGGGCGCTGTAAAAAACGTATTCATAAAGGGCTGGTGGTCGGAAAGGGCTGGCTGGGCAAACTGCCGGCAATGCCGCTGCGCTGGCGCGTGCGCAGCGTGATGGCGGTGCTTTTTGCCGTACTCGCCGCCACGCTGGTCGCGACCTCCGCCGGGTGGATGCCGCTTGCCGCAGCCGCGCTGGTAATGCTGCTGGGGACGCTGCTGTTTGAGCAACAGATTGTCCGCCCGATCGAGAATGTGGCGCAACAGGCGCTGAAGGTCGCAACCGGCGAGCGCAACAGCGTGCAGCACCTGAACCGCAGCGACGAGCTGGGGCTGACGCTGCGTGCGGTCGGGCAACTGGGCCTGATGTGCCGCTGGTTAATCAATGACGTGTCGAGCCAGGTGGTGAGCGTCCGTGACGGCAGCGACAGGCTGGCGCAGGGAAATGAAGATCTGAACGATCGGACGCGTCAGACCGTGGCGAACGTGCAGCAGACCGTCGCGACAATGAACCAGATGGCCGCGTCCGTTCAGAGTAACTCCGAAACCGCCGCCGAGGTGGACAAACTCTCCTTGGCCGCGAGCAGCGCGGCAACGAAAGGGGGCAATGCGATGCAGACCGTCGTTAAAACGATGGATGACATTGCCGACAGCACGCAGCGAATTGGCTCGATTACCTCCCTGATTAACGATATCGCTTTCCAGACCAATATTCTGGCGCTAAACGCGGCGGTTGAAGCAGCAAGGGCAGGGGAGCAGGGTAAAGGGTTTGCCGTGGTCGCGGGTGAAGTCCGTCATCTCGCCAGCCGCAGCGCCAGTGCGGCTAATGATATTCGTAAACTCATTGATGCCAGCGCCAGCAAGGTGCAGTCCGGCTCTGAGCAGGTACACGCCGCAGGCCGTACGATGGATGATATCGTTGTGCAGGTGAAAAACGTGACGCAGCTTATCGCCCAGATCAGCCACGCGACCTCCGAGCAGGCAACCGGACTGTCAGAGTTGACCCGCGCGGTGGCTGAACTCGACAGCATCACGCAGAAAAACGCCGACCTGGTCGAGGAGAGCGCCCACATTTCTGCGATGGTGAAGCATCGCGCCGGACGCCTTAAGGATGCGGTGACTGTGCTCCATTGAGTCAATAATGTTCCGGAAAAGCCGTTTATTCCGTAAGGAATAAGCGGCTTTTTATTTTCTGGTTGTGACTATTAATGTATTTTATTGTTAAGTTCATATTAAATAACTAAAGAAAGTGCCTCAGTTATTTATTCCTGCCTAAGTCAGTTCTTCAGAATCCTGTTTCAAAAATACCTCGTTTGACGGTCTGGTAACGATCGATGAAGCAATATTAATAGCCTACACCTATGCATTGTGAGGGTTATGAAATAAAAAAACGATCAAAGTCATAAAGTTAGCAAATTCGTTACCGATAACAGCGATCGTCTGAGAAATAATCACATCGATGGAGAAAATATGTTCTTACATGACGTAAAGATCGGCACGAAATTATTTCTGGCGTTTGGATTCTTTATTGTCCTGATGGCGATCAGCGCGAGCCTGTCTCTGCTGAGTCTGAACCGGGCTAATAACGGGATGCAATCCATTATTACCAGTGATTATCCGACCACGGTAAAAGCGAACCAGTTAATCGATAACTTCCAGGAATTTATTAGCACGCAACAGCTGATGCTGCTGGATGAGCAGGGTACCTACACGGGGCAATCGCAGCAGCGCCTGAAAGAGATCAGCGAGCACATCACGGTGATCCTCGGCGAGCTGAACAACGCGCTGCAGGATCAAAAGTCTCAGCAGGTGCTGGCGGATATCCGCAGCGTGCGCCAGCAGTATCTGGACTCGCGCTACCGCATTTTGCAGGCGGTGCAGAACAACAATCGTGCGGGCGCTATTCAGGAGATGATGACCACCACCCTCGCCGTGCAGCAGGCTTATAAAGCGAAGGTGAAGGAGCTGATTACGATTCAAAACAGCGAGATGCAGAGTGCAGGGGCGCAGGTAGAAGGAGATTTCAGGTCTAACCGCCTGCTGCTGATCCTGATCACGCTCTTTAGCGTCGTGGCAGGCAGCCTGATTGGCTGGTTTATCGTGCGCGCTATCACACGTCCGCTCGGCGAGGCGGTGCATTTTGCAAAAGCCATTTCAGAGGGCGATCTGACGGGCAGCATCACGCCGCACGGCAAAGACGAAACGGGTCTGCTGCTGCATGCGCTGATGGAGATGAAGACGCGACTGTTGGACATTGTGCAGCAGGTGCAAACCGGCTCGGAGAATATCTCCAGCGCAGCCGCGCAGATTGTCGCCGGGAACCAGGATTTGGCCGCGCGCACGGAAGAGCAGGCAAGTTCTGTCGAACAGACCGCCGCCTCGATGGAGCAGATCACCGCGACGGTGAAAAATACTGCCTCGCATACCGGGGAAGCGACCAACCTTTCGGCCGATGCCGCCACGGTGGTCAAAAACAACGGTGAGATGATGAAGCAGGTGACCAGCAAAATGCGCCTGATTAACGAAACATCGAACCGGATGTCCGACATTATCGACCTGATCGACGCCATTGCGTTCCAGACCAACATTCTGGCGCTGAACGCGGCGGTAGAAGCGGCGCGCGCCGGCGAGCACGGACGCGGCTTTGCGGTGGTGGCCGGTGAGGTTCGCCAGCTTGCCCAGAAGAGCGCGTCGTCTGCCAGCGAAATCCGTGAGCTGATTGAGAGCTCCACCAGCCAGACCCAGGACGGGATGAACCTGGTCGAAAAAGCGAGTGGGCTGATCAACGGGATGGTGGGCAACGTGGAGGAGATGGACGTGATTCTGCGGGAAATTCGCCAGGCCAGCCACGAGCAGACGGAAGGTATCTCGCAGATTAACAGCGCGATTGGCCTGATTGATGCCACCACCCAGCAGAACTCCGCGCTGGTGGAGGAGTCTGTAGCTGCAGCGGCATCGCTTAACGAACAGGCGATGCACCTGAAAGAGCTGGTACGCGTCTTCCGCGTGAGCGAGCACGCGCCGGCTTAATCCAGCTGGGAGATCTCCAGCGCCGCGCGGTCAATCACGCCGATAATCTGCTTAAGCTGCGCGTCGCTGAGCTCTCCCTGATTCACCTTCAGGTCTAACACCGCTTTGAAGTTATCCAGCGCCCGCTTCATCTGCGGGTTTTTGCGCAGCTGAAAACCGACGCTGCGCGCTTTGATACGCACCTGGATCTGTTCCAGCTGTTCCCGGTTTTCATCCAGCCAGCGCTGTCCTTCAGCGGTAATCGCAATGCGCTTACGCCCGCTATCTTCTTCCGTAATGGTGATAAAGGTCTGATCCTGAAGATAATCCAGGGTTGGATAGATGACGCCCGGGCTCGGGGTGTAGTTTCCCTGGGTCAGGTTCTCGATCTCTTTGATCAGCTCGTAGCCGTGGCTCGCACTGCGGGTCAGGATATCCAGAATCACCAGCCGCAGATCGCCGTGGCCGAAAAAGCGCGGTCGTCGCCCGCCGCTGTCGTTTTCGTGTCGCATAACAGGTCCTTTAATTGATATATCTAAACTATATCTAAGATATATTCAGATGCAATCTAAAAGAGCTTGCATTTTTCATTATTAGTAATCATTATCATTTGAAAATTGATTTAGATATATCGTATTCACCAGAAAAGGGTCTAAAAATGGCATCTACTCGTTATCCACAGCGTGTTCGTAATGACCTGCGTTTTCGCGAGCTGACGGTGCTCCGCGTTGAGCGCGCCAGCGCGGGTTTCCAGCGCATTGTTTTAGGCGGTGAGGCGCTGGAGGGCTTTAGCTCCCGCGGTTTCGACGACCATACCAAAGTCTTTTTTCCGGCGCCCGGGACGACGTTTACGCCGCCGGTGGTCACCGATGAAGGCATCGACTGGGGCGACGGCGTGCGTCCGCAGGCGCGCGACTATACGCCGCTCTACGATGAGGCAAATCATGAGCTGGTTCTCGATTTCTTCATTCATGACGGCGGCATTGCCAGCAGCTGGGCGGTCGAGGCGAAAGCGGGCGACACGCTGACCATCGGCGGCCCGCGCGGTTCGCTGGTGGTGCCGGAGGATTACGCCTGGCAGCTGTACGTGTGCGACGAGTCCGGCATGCCCGCGCTGCGTCGACGCTTAGAAAGCATTGCTAAACTGCCGATTCGCCCGGAGGTTCATGCGGTCGTGACGGTCGGGGACGAATCTTATAAAGACTATCTGGCGCACCTGAGCGGGTTCAATATCACCTGGGTAGTGGGCCACAACGCGCAGGCGGTCGCAGACCATCTGGCGGCGCTGACCGTTCCGGGGGAAGACTACTTCATCTGGCTGACCGGGGAAGGGAAGGTGGTGAAAACGCTGAGCCGTCAGTTTGAAGCCGACGCGATTGACCCGCAGCTGGTGCGTGCCAGCGCATACTGGCACGCCAAATAATCAGGCGGCGGAATCCAGCTGCGCTTCGTTCACCTGATGTTCGAGCGAGGCGCGGACCTCGTGCAGCGCTTTCTCCTGCTGAGCGAAGTACGCTTCCATATTGTTGAGCGACGAGACCAGCAGCCAGGACTCCTCTTTCTCCAGTTCCGCCAGCTCGTTCACTAAAATGTCGATCTGCTCGCGGACCTGCGCCATTTTTTTGCGGATACGTTCCAGATCGTTCAGCCTGTCGCTGGCCATCAATGGCTCGAAGCCCTGTTGCAGGCGGGCTACCAGCGAGCGAATGGCTTTCACATCGCCGCTCTGCTTCGCCTGGTTAAGCTGCACCATCATGCTGTTGGCTTCTTCTTTCAAATCGTCCGCCACCAGATCCGGGTGGCAGAGCTTGCTCGCCTGCCGCCAGAGACGCTTGAGTTCGTTCTGGTCTTCTTCCGAAAGATGCTTACCTTTGCGCAGCCGCACTTCGGCATCGTGATGCTGTTCGCGATACTTCTCGTACTCTTCGTTCGCCTCGTCGCGCGCCTGACGCGCAGGCTCCTCTTCGCGCGTTAAGCCGCTCTCCAGCTCCAGCGCTTCGGCCAGCAGGTTGGCAATCAGATTGCTTTGCTGTTCCAGATGCTTACGCGCCTCAGCGGCCTGTACGGAATCGGCCGGGAGATCGCGCCAGCGCTGGGTGAGCGTCGCCAGCACCTCTACCGCCTGCGCCATATAGTGCTGGCAGCGACGGTAATCTTCCTCGCGACGACGCGCTTCCGCCTGCTGACGACGCAGGTTTAGCTCCGCCAGGGTTTTACGCAGGGCGAGGATCTGCTGCATCAGCGGCCCAAGGCGGGAAAAATAGAGATCGTTAAACTCATCAAGCTGCTGCACGCGGGCGTTGCGGCGGTCAATCAGATCGCGCAGACGCTCTTCCAGCGCCTTCAGTTCCAGCTTGCTGGCTGCCACCTGCGGGTCGCGCCACGGGGTGACGGCGCGCTGGCCCTGCAGCCAGGCGGTAATGGCCGCCATGGCCGCGGTGTAGTTCTTCTCCTCAAGCGCCACGACGATTGCCTGTAGCTCATCGTCAAACGCTTCATTTTTCAGGCGTGTCAGCTGGCTCTGGATGATGTCGTCATCTTCCAGTTCAATGGCATTTTTAATGATTTCTAGCCGTTTGATCGGTGTGCTCATGATGCCTTTCGCTTTGGCGCTTAAGTATTTGAGTTAAGGTTAGTTGTTGTAAAAGCTACAGGAAATAATACACACGGATGATGATCGGCGCGATGGGGGATTTCTTTAGTTTTGCAGTTTGTGAGGTGGGGAAGTGAGCAGGAGCCTGTAAGGTGGAGGGTGAGGATAGCTCCGTTTCCTGCTCTACCTGTGAAACCATTCTTGGCTATGGGCTTTGCAGTTCCTTCAACGCGCCTTGTGCGGCATTCTCAATCTGATTGCAGAACGCTTTACCGCCTTCGGGACAGCTATCCGTGGCGTTTCTCACGACTTTATCGAGCTCGCGATCGTTCGTGGTCGTATCGATGTGATTAATCATCCATGACTCAAAAGCGCGATCGTTTACAGATAGCTGCATGAGTTGATGGGAGGTCTTCCAGTTGTTGGCTAACAGCCCGACAATAGTCGCTGATATCCCTTCTGCGATATATCCCTCATCACACTGTCTGTAATTTTTGTAAAAAGAATGGATGCCTTGCCAGTCCTGAATGGCAGAGGCTGCGTTATCTGCCTTGTCCATTTCTTCAACAGAAGTACAGTCATTTGCATAAGCCACGTGCGATATCACTAACATAATCAAAAACAGCTGCATCGTTTTCATATCAAGTTCATTCCCGGTGGGATATAGATATTTTCAAATTTCTGCGTCGCACTCATAGCCGAGCAGCCGCTGTTATTTGATACGGTGATGGTTGAAAGGGAGGATTTAGCCATGTGCTCTTTTATTTTTGGATAAACTGGAGTGATATGTAGTTTATTATTTAATGGTTCAAAGATTAAGCGCTCAGAAGAGCGCTTGTTATAATATGATGCTAACGTTTTGAGTCCTTATCCTTTTCTTGCTTAACCTCATTGATTACATCGAGCATATTGCTTAAGCATTCTCTTGCTGGGGAGCCCGCTTTCTCCAATGCTGGTTTAGCCTTTGCTAAATAGGTTTCAACCTCCGCATTAGTGCTGTGTATCATCATCGGTATGCTACATATCAAAGTGGTTCCAAACCGTTGCTGTAAAGGGTCTGGGTTCAACTTAAATTGATTGGTGACATTCAGCACTAATTCTGGGGCGCGGATAAGCGCCATGCTGATGGCGGTCGCCAACTGTTCAGCATGCTCGTCATCCAGATTATCACCAGTGCTTTTAATCTTCGCTGGTAATGCCTGAATAGCTGCCATGTCAGCGCTGGACACCAGCTTAATATAGGTTATCCAGTCACTCTCTGACGCTATACAGGAAGCCGTAAGAATGCAGGTAATTAGAGAAAACACGTACTTTTTCAACGAACTACCTCAAGCGTACGATCTGACGAAAGAATTATTTTAGAGCGAATGTGAGGTCCCATGATAATGCAGCCCTCTGATGCAAAACCAGGAATGGCTGGTGCCTTTTTCTCACCATGGATGCGAAACAGCGATCGCCCATAGCTCTCACCAGAGGTTTGTTTGAGGTTAATTGTCATTGGCCCCCTTGAGGATGTATGGCCTCCTATGCGATACGTTCCGCGTGGTAATGGTCCCATCCCCTTAACGTGCTGACGGTCTGGATTATTTTTGTTTGTCAGGTTTCCGGAATACCCTGTGCCAATAAGTTTACCTTTATGCCACAGTTCACCGGTACTTTGGTAGTAGGTCCATGCCATGAGCTATTCCCCTTATGCCGCGCTGCGTTCTTTCCAGCTATCGGAATGGACAATGTTACCGTCCAGATATTTCCATGTTATTTTTTCATATGTCATTTCTATGGCTTCCATATGATCATAATGTGTGAAGTCGGGATCCTTCACATCTTCCATATAAGGCACAATGCAGGTAATACGTGCATTTTCCATAAAAATATTAAAATATTCTTCTTCCTGCCCTGCGTGGTTGATTCGATAAAATTTTAGCTCAGCAGATTTAAGAACGCTTCCCGTACTAACGATCTGATAAAGGTAAGGACTTGAGACGTCTTGCGCTTTTGTAAAAACAAAGGGAGAATGTTGGCGTTTGGCTGTTATTTTTCCGGAGTAATCATCTGTAGGTATCTCTACGCCGTGTGACAGTCCGGTTATTTCAATGCTACCTTCGCGTCTATGTACATCAACGCTACCTTTTAACTGTTTCCCTTCTTCGCTGTAAAGCCAGAGATAAACTGGTATAGCCATTCTGGTTAACTCCATTTATTTAATTAATTTCTCTGACCTTACTCCTTCATGATTTTTCTGTTTGTAATATTTCGTGTCACTACAGTTACATGCATTCATTGGTTGAATGAAGTAATAAAAAATATAATTTAAAAACATATATTTTTTTATGAGTGTTATAAGCCTGATTAAACAAGAACAGAGAAGCGAATTATACGGACATATAATTCGCTTCTCTGTATCGGTTTATCTTGCGGCAGATCCACAGCCACGAGGGGGGGATGAAACATCCTCAGCTTACTTCGCTATAGATCCCCACCACACGCCCTACCGTTTTAATCTCGTCGATACCGCACTCAAACGGAACCTTGCCGCCCGCCACGTGGAGTTTTTTACCCGGCAGCAGCGTTAGGTCGCGGATGCTGGCGGTGCCTTCAATCTCAACCAGCCACAGGCCGTCGGTTAACGATGCGTCTTTTTCGATAAAGTGCAGCTTCCCCTCCGCCCGGACGGCGATGCCGCGCGCCAGCGGTTTGCTAAAGAAAGCAGAGTCTATACTCAAAATGGAATTTTCTTCCAGTCTCCCGTCACTGAGTGTGAATGTCGAAACTGAAACGGGATCGCCCGGCACGGGATGACCTTCAAACTGCGCCCCTTGGCCGGTCATCAGCCAGCGAAGGCTCGCGCCGGTGTCCAGCGCGCACTGAACCGCAAAGTCGTAAGAGACGGTACCGCGCGCGTAGCGGTTCTGAAGCGAGCTGGCGGCGATATTAAAGTGCCGGGCCAGCTGGATTTTCTGCGTGAAACCATATACCTGACAGATTCTATCGAGTAACTCTTCATTATTCACTTGAGAATCTAAGATCAAAATATATTCCTTTGGGTGTTTACTAATACTCAATTGGGTATTAATATCATTGCAAATTCGGGCAATCAGCGGCAGATGTTGGCAAACAGAGGCTAATGATTGCAGACAGTATCAAAATGGGAATCATGCAGCATGGCTTCTGAAATCGCAATCATCAAACGGTGGAAAAAACCGTGCTACACCCGTTTTCAGCACATTAGCGTGCGTGAATTTATGCGAGGGGTGATATGGCGATAGAAGCTGCCCGTGCAAGGGTTCCACTTAGCGTGGGAGCGCGTCTTAACGGGCTTAACCACGTCGCTGAACTGCGCGCCCGATACGGGAGCGATAGCGGAAAAGAGCTGGCGCGGTTTATGGCCGAGCTGCGCGATAAGCGCGATCCCTGTTTTGAGGAGAACTGCAGGGCGCTGGCCGCCCTCTTTTTCCTGGCGAGATTGCCCGTCGCCCGGCATGAGTGCGATATCAGCGAGCTGACGACCGAAGAGAAACGGGCGCTGATTAACGCCATGAACCATTTTCGTGCTGTTGTGAGTTTATTTCCTGAACGGCTGACCATGCCGATATAACCCAACCCAAAAACTAATGGCGTAAACCCGCCGGGCATCCTTTTGCCTGAATTTAAGGAGAACGCGTGATGCGAAACAGTGAAAACCGCCCTTATCCGACCGGAAGTGAAGAACTGAAACGCCTGCTGGCAGAGGCAAAAACGGAGGAACGATGCGCGCGAGCCCTCGCGGTCTCCCTGCGCCTGGAGGCGCTGGCGAGCCATATCTACAAAACCGGCATGAGCGGAGAAGACGTTGCCGAACTGCTGTGCCACGAAGCGGCCCGCTACGAGCGTGAATCACAGGAGCTGCACTGATGGCCGATTTTATCGATCTTGCCCAGGCGCGCGAGCAAGAAGACAGAGAGCGGCACATTAATCGTGCCCGCAGACGACCCGCATCGCCTTCGCGTTTCCTCTGTGAGGACTGCGAGGCGCCGATACCGGAGGCGCGCCGAATAGCGGTGCCCGGCGTAGCCCTGTGCGTCACCTGTCAGGAGATCGCAGAGATGAAAAATAAACACGTCCGTGGAGGATGAGTTGGCGACGTCATTTGCTTATCCGTGGAATGCCCCACGGTCGGCCATTGCCAGCCCTTATCTCACCCATGCCCAACAGCAGCGCCGCGATCGCCTTTTCGCGGCGCTGAAGCAGGCAAGAATGGCTCTTTCACAGCAGCCTGACTGCGTGCGTTTTGAGGTCTGGCGCGCGTTTGACGCCCTCGAACAGCATCGTGGCAGCCCGCAGGCTAACGCCTTTTTGATCCGCTTCTGCAAAAGAATGTTACCTCGCCTGCGGCGGGTCTCTGAACGCTATGCCTGCGCAGGTTTGCATGAAGCAGTCTCCCGAACCGTGTTTGACGGCCATTTCGATACCCTGCTTCTGCAGTACCTTGCCTCGCGAATGGTCGAACTGGTTGCCCGCTATAACCGTCTGCCGGATATGTCCCGCGCGGACATCGACCTGCTGGCCGCCGATATCGCCAGCTTTATTCGCGGCGAGCTGGCGAATATTAACGATGCTGAGATGGGCGAATACCAGACGCTGTACGTCTGGTATCAGCGCGCCGGACTGATCGCCCGCCAGTTCAACGTGTCGCCTCCGCACTGGGAGCGCGTGTCGAAGATGTGTTTCGACAAAGATGACGTTGCCGCGGCGGTGATCCGCATGTTTTCCGAGGCGTGGTGGCGCGGGCGTCTGCGTCGGGTCGCGGCGGCCTGGCGCGAGCATTTGCAGATTGCCCTCGGCAACGTCAGCAAACGGAGAACGGCGTATGCGAGCAAACGCTGCGTGACCGAGTGGCGCGAGCAGAAGCGCCGCACCCGCGAATTTCTCAAGGGCATGGAGCTGGAAGATGAAGAGGGCAACCGCATTAGCCTGATTGAAAAATTCGATAGCTCGGTGGCCAACCCGGCGATACGACGCTGTGAACTGATGACCCGCATTCGCGGGTTTGAAAATATCTGTGAGGCGCTGGGCTATGTGGGCGAGTTCTATACCTTAACCGCGCCCGCGCAGTATCACGCGACGCTGAAATCAGGTTACCCCAACGCGAAGTGGAACGGGGCCAGTCCGGCGGAGACGCAAGGCTACCTCACCCGGCTGTGGGCGCGCATCCGCGCAAAGCTCCACCGTGATGGGATCCGTATTTTCGGTATCCGCGTTGCGGAACCCCATCATGACGGTACGCCCCACTGGCACATGCTGATGTTTATGCTGCCGGAAGATGTCGAATGCGTTCGTCGGATTATCGGAGACTACGCGCGGCAGGAGGATGCCGTTGAGCTGCAGAGCGAAAGCGCCAGACAGGCGCGCTTTCACGCGGACGCGATCGATCCGCAGAAAGGCAGTGCTACCGGCTATATTGCCAAATACATCTCAAAGAATATCGACGGCTATGCGCTCGATGGCGAGACCGATAGCGAAAGCGGTGGGCTGCTGAAGGAGACGGCGTCCGCCGTGTCGGCCTGGGCGGGGCGCTGGCACATTCGCCAGTTTCAGTTTATCGGCGGCGCGCCGGTAACGGTCTACCGCGAGCTGCGACGTCTGGCGGATCCCGAGGCCGCGAGCGGTCTGAGCGTTGAGTTTGCTGCCGTCCAGGAGGCTGCCGACGCCGGCGACTGGGCGGGATACGTTACTGCACAGGGCGGCCCGTTTGTGCGTCGCGATGATTTACAGGTGCGCACCCTGTATGAGCCGGGCGCCGGGTTTAACCAGTACGGCGAAGAAACGGTTCGCATCCGCGGCGTGTACGATTCTGCCGTTGGCGCGGGCAGCCCAATTATAACCCGACTCACGCAGTGGAAAATTGTGCCGAAGCGGGCCGCGGATCTTAAGGACGCACCTGTATCCTCTCGGAGTTCTGTCAATAACTGTACGCAGACCGATCTTTCTCAACCCCTCAGCAGGCGTGCGAGGCGGGCGTTAACCGAACGCATCAAATTCATCCGCCCTGGCGCGTCGTCGCCCATCGTCTTCGCGAGCGACCCGCAGAACGGGGTTCCGGAGAAGGTGATCGATGAGATACGGCTCGCCACCGGAATCGCCATCAGCCGCGGAGAGGCCCTGCACCTTATGGCTGGCGGCGTTAGCCGCTTTAACGACAAATGGTGCAGAGGCGCAGCTGACGGATCGCTCTTTCCGGCAGCGCGTTCTTATCAGCACAAGGCGCGGAAAATCCTTGAACGTATTGGGTATTTAACGGATCTCTTCGCTCAGAGAGCCCGCTAATCTCCATCCATATCATGTACATACCGTGAAGGGTTCTGATTTTTCGCTTCACTCTTTTTATGAATACGTGCTACTGTATGTTTATACAGTATCTCGTGGTGGAGGTTGTGTGGACAGAGAGTTGAACGAGCAGGTCATGATTGAACGCGTCGAGATGATTGCGCGACTGACGACAGAAGGAACATGTCAGGAAAGAGATCGTGAGATTGCCCTGAATTTGATTGCTGAGATTGCGCGGGGAAATTTAATCAAGAACAACGCATTTACCGTTGTTTTCTCAGCATCGCCTGTTCCGGAACGAATCAAAAAAGAGGGTAACGTTCGGGTGAACATTACGCTTGATAAAGATCAGCAGATTGGCCATGCCGTCGTTGAAGCCTTTCAGTGCGAACTGACCCGCAGAATACGATCCCTGTTTCCGTCATCGCGGGTGAGCGTGAAAATAGGATCGGTGACGGGAGTCGAGCTCCAGGGGCTTGAAGGAGAGGCCGATCGCGAAATGCTGGATAATATTCTCCGGGAAGTCTGGGAAGACGAGAGCTGGCGTTAGCCCAGCGTCATAGCCCGAACGTACACCCTCATTCAGATTTTGCGCTTTCGTCGACCCACGCTTCGCTGCTTGTGGACGGTCTGTTGTGTCCGAGATTGTCCATCCGTCAGCGATGGCGAAAAGACCGCCGGCCCGGGAAACTCTACAGTACCTGGTAACCGGATGTTGGGAGCGTCTGATGAAAATCTATGCAATGCAGGGGGACACGCTTGATGCCGTTTGCGCCCGCTATTATGGGCGCACGGCTGGCGTCGTAGAAGCCGTTCTGAAGGCCAATCCTGGCCTCGCGGAGTCAGGCGTTATTTTGCCTCACGGCACGCCGGTAGAGATGCCGGAGGTGAATAGCGCCCCCACCAAAGAATCCGTAAACCTATGGGACTGAGCCTGGAGAAAATCACCACGGTTATCGCCTACTGGCTGGCCGTGGCGCTGGCCTGGTTCGGGGCGATGTCTCCTGAAAAGGTTGCGCTGTACGTGGGGAGCCTTTGCGCCATTTTTACCGCGCTGACGAATTACTGGTTTAAGCGCAAAACCTGGCGCTACCTCCAGTCTCTGGGCCTCGATAAGAAGAGCATTCGTGAACTCAATCATTAAGCGTTGCAGCGTCGCCGGCGTGCTGGCCCTGGCGGTGCTGATGCCTGACTTTCGATTACTGAAAACCTCCCCGGAGGGGCTGGCGCTGATTGCCGATCTCGAAGGATGTCGCCTCTCGCCCTACCGGTGCAGCGCGGGCGTATGGACGTCAGGCATTGGCCACACGGCAAACGTCGTGCCGACGCGGGACATTACCGAGCGTGAGGCCGCGGTAAATCTGGTCGCTGATGTGCTCAACGTTGAGCGTCGTCTGGCGGCGTGCGCGCCGGTGGAGATGCCGCCGCGGGTCTACGACGCGCTGGTGAGTTTTTCCTTTAACGTCGGCGCAGGCGCCGCCTGCCGCTCGACTCTGGTCTCCTTTATCAAACGTAAACAGTGGTCGCAGGCGTGCGGGCAGCTTACCCGCTGGGTGTATGTCAACGGCGTCAAAAATACCGGGCTGGAAAATCGTCGTGTCCGCGAGAAGGCCTGGTGCATGAAGGGGCTGCCATGAGAGTCCTCATGCTGATGCTGGCCGGACTGCTGGCCATCACGCTGTGGCTTCGTCATGACAACCAGACCCTGTCCCGTTCTCTAGCCACGGCCAACCGGGTCGCCAGCGAGCAAAAAACGGCCCTCGCCACGCTTAACCAGCAGCTGTCCCTGTCTCAGCGGATGGCCAGAGCAAATGAAAACGCCCAGGTCAGGCTCCGTGAGGAGCTTGTTACTGCGGGCGAGGAGAGGGCAAGACGGGAAGCGACTATCGGGAGATTACTCAATGAAAATGAAGCGTTACGCCGCTGGTATACCGCTCAGTTGCCTGATGCTGTCCGCAGGTTGCACACCCGCACCGCCTGTGCCTCCGCAGCCCATTGTTTACAACGCCTGCCCGAAGGTGAGCCGCTGCCCGATGCCGGGAAGCGAACCCGCCACTAACGGCGATCTCAGCGCGGATATTCGCAGGCTGGAATACGCCCTTATCGCCTGCGCGCTGCAGGTTGAAACCATAAAAGACTGTCAGGATAAACTCGATGCACAAACTCAAGAGCCTGCGTCAGGCATTAATTGACGCGATCCCCCAGCTGAATGCCAACCCGGAGCGCCTGCAGATGTCGGTCGGAAGCGGCAATATAGACGCCCGACTTGCCTCCTCGCTCTCCTTTGAAAAGCGGTATGCGCTGAACGCGAAGGTCAGCGGTTTCACCGGCGACAGCGAGGGATTTTTTGTCCCGGTGCTGGCCTGGCTGCGGGAAAATCAGCCGGATATTTTTACCCTCGATGAAGGACGCAAAAACGGATACACCTTCACGATCGTCTTAAACGATGACGATACGATGGATATCACCATCAGCGTGCAATTGACCGAGCGCATTCTTGTCACTCAGGAGCAGGGCGCTCTGCACGCGACCTATTCCCCGGAGCCGCCGCTGCCGGAGCCCGTCACGCGTCCGAAGGCGTTGTACATCAACGGTGAGCTGGTCAGCCAGTGGGAGGACTAAGCTCCCTGCGCTGAAGGCCGCCAACCGCCTGCTGTCTGGACCGCTTGTTGTATCATCCCGCAGAAAACCCCGTCTCGTTGCTGCCGTTCGTCCTGAACGGCATTCTCTTCTCATGAATACATTAACTTCCATGAACGGTATCGCTCGCGCGATCCGCAACCTGATTCGTATCGGTGTTGTGACCGACGTTGACCTCAACAGAGGGCTTTGTCGTGTCCAGACCGGCGGGATGAAAACCACCTGGCTGAACTGGCTAACCTGTCGTGCGGGACGTTCGCGCGTGTGGTGGGCCCCTTCCGAGGGAGAGCAGGTGCTGCTGCTGGCCATCGGCGGTGAGCTGGATACCGCCTTTGTGCTGCCCGGCATTTTCTCGGACGACCATCCGGCACCGTCCGGGTCACCTGATGCGTTCCACGTCTCGTTTCCGGACGGCGCGGTGATCGAGTACGAACCCGGGCGCGGGGCGCTGACGGTTGCAGGCATTAAAACGGCCGATATTACCGCCTCTGAATCGCTGACCGCCACCGTGCCGGAGGTGCGGGTCATCTCAACGTCCCGTATCACGCTGGATACGCCTGAAGTGGTGTGCACCAACAAGTTAATTACCGCCTCGCTGGAAGTGCAGAAGGGCGGGGTGATGACCGGAAATATTGAGCACTCCGGCGGTAAATTGACCTCCAACGGAGTGCAGGTGGACAACCACGCGCACGGCAGTGTGCAAAGCGGCGGAAGCTGGACTAAGGGGACACAATGACGGTGCGTTACAGGGGAATGAACAGGCAGACCGGGCTAAGCATTTCAGAGGCTGAACACATTCGGCAAAGCGTGCGCGACATCCTGGTCACGCCGATTGGTTCGCGGGTCATGCGGCGGGATTACGGCTCGCTGCTGGCGGAGATGATTGACAGGCCGCAGAGCCCGGCGCTGCGCCTGCAGATCATGGCCGCATGCTATTCCGCCATCCAGAAATGGGAGCCGCGGATAAGCCTGACGGCCATCACTTTCGAGCGTTCGGAGAACGACGGGACGTTGTATGTCGATATCACCGGCACGCGCCCGATCTCCGGACAATCCTTTTCTATCACCATTTCACTGAGTTAAACGCTATGGCTATTGTTGATCTGAGCCAGCTCGCCGCGCCTGATGTCGTGGAGGAGGTGGATTATGAAACGCTGTTGGCAGAACGAAAGGCCACCTTTGTGTCGCTCTATCCGGAAGAGGAGCGAGAGGCGATTGCACGGACGCTGACCCTGGAGTCAGAGCCGATTGTGAAGCTGCTGCAGGAGAACGCCTACCGGGAAGTCATCTGGCGCCAGCGGGTTAACGAGGCTGCGCTGGCTGTGACGCTTGCCTATTCTGCTGGTCGTGACCTTGATGTTATTGCGGGAAACAATAATACCGAACGCCTGACCATCACCCCGGGAGATGACACTACCATTCCGCCAACGGCTGCCGTCATGGAGTCTGACGCTGACCTGCGACTGCGCGCCCAGCAGGCATTTGAGGGATTGAGCGTCGCGGGGCCGGTTGGAGCCTATGAATATCATGGTCGAAGTGCCGACGGACGGGTCGCTGACGTTTCGGTTGATAGCCCTCAGCCTGCATACGTGACGATTTCGGTGTTATCCCGTGAGGGTGATGGCACCGCTCGTCCTGAACTACTGGCGGTTGTTGAAAAAGCGCTTAACGCTGAAACCGTCCGCCCGGTCGGCGATCGTGTGACTGTTCAGTCAGCAGAAATTGTGCCTTACAAGATAAACGCAACACTCTACGTTTATCCCGGACCAGAGTCTGAACCCATCAGGCAGGCTGCAGAGCAAAGGCTGCAAAATTATATCAGCGCACAGCATCGCCTTGGACGCGATATCCGCCTGTCGGCCATTTATGCAGCACTTCACGTTGAAGGCGTGCAGCGCGTTGAACTGGAATCTCCCCACTCTGACATTGTACTGAGTAAGTCGCAGGCCTCGAACTGTACCTCGTATCAGATAGCGATCGGGGGTTCGGATGAGTGACAGGCTATTACCCGTTGGGTCCTCACCGCTGGAAATCGCTGCTGCCGCTGCGCTCTCGAATATTGAGCGTGTGCCGGTACCGCTACGCACGTTATGGAACCCCAGCGCGTGCCCGGTGAATTTACTTCCCTACCTGGCATGGGCGCTGTCGGTAGACCGTTGGGATGAGGCGTGGCCGGAGAGCACCAAACGCAGCGTCATTATGTCCTCATTTTTCGTCCATCAGCACAAAGGAACCATCAGCGCATTGCGTCGTGTGGTGGAACCGCTTGGCTTTTTGATTGAGGTGCGCGAGTGGTGGCAGCTCGGTGAGGAGCCTGGCACATTCCGTCTGGTTGTCGGTGTGCTTGATAACGGCATCACTGACGAAATGTATCAGGAGCTTGAACGTCTCATTGAGGATGCCAAACCGGCAAGTAGACACATGACCGGGCTGGCTATCAGCCTGAGCTCGACGGGAGAGTTTTATGTCGGCGCAGGATGCTATCACGGCGATGCGCTGGCTATTTACCCCTACACCACTGAGGAACTTATTGTCGGTGGTGATTATTACCCGGCCTCGGCCATCCATTTGATTGATAACCTGAGAGTGAACGCATGACCGCAAAATATTTTGCCATACTGACGAATCAGGGCGCTGCGCGGCTAGCTAACGCGACGGCACTTGGTACGCAACTCAACCTGACGCAAATGGCGGTAGGCGACGCTAACGGAACGTTGCCAACCCCCGATCCGGCGCAGACGAAGCTCGTCAACCAAAAACGCATAGCGCCGCTGAACCTGCTCGCTGTTGACCCTAATAATACCAGCCAGATCATCGCGGAACAGATTATTCCCGAGAATGAGGGCGGTTTCTGGATCCGAGAGATCGGTCTCTATGACGACGACGGCATTCTGATCGCCGTGGCTAATTGCCCGGAGACTTATAAGCCTCAGCTGCAGGAAGGCAGTGGTCGCACGCAGACCATTCGTATGATTCTGATTGTGTCGAGCACGTCATCAATTTCCCTGAAAATTGATCCGTCGGTTGTGCTGGCAACGCGCCAGTATGTTGACGATAAAGCTATTGAGGTAAAGGGCTACGCTGATGATCAGATGAAAAAGCATATTGCTGCTGATAATCCGCATAAACAGTACCCTTTAATCGCCAATGCGTTAAAAGAAATTGCCGATGCAGGGTTGAGTGCTGAGGTTCTCAAAAACCTTGGTTTGGGAGGAGCTAAATACGTAACCAGTCGAGGAAGTAACGCAAATGGAGCTTGGGTAATATGGTCGGATGGAGCCATTGAGGTT